>CAYGMR010000059.1:0-13108 GCA_964350725.1 uncultured Ardenticatenaceae bacterium
CCATTATCCCTCTCTTTTTTACCTATAGCTGTAAACAAATTTGAGGGATCAACACCATTGCCAACGGTCGTTGCAATCACAGTCACACATACCCCAACGCATACCCCCACCACCACATTAACACCCATGCCAACACCGATAGATACGGCCGTTGCTACCTATACACCGACATTCACAAATACACCGCTACCAACAATGACGGCATCACCCACGCCAACGAAAACACCTACACCGCTGAATACAGCAACATCTTTGTCCCCAAGCGAAACTGGAGATATACGCATCAGTAAAATTTTCTACAATGGCTACGTTCCATCGGTAGAATCCGACGAGTATGTGGAAATCAAGAATTACGACACGCGGGTAATTCTGTTAGGCGGGTGGCAAGTAATAGATGGGGATGGTGCTCCGTCTGTCACCTTGTCGGCTTACGCAATGCAGCCAGGTGAGATTTGTCGTGTTTACACAAACGAGGAGCATTCAGAATGGTGTGGGTTTAATTTTGCAGAAGGGCGTGCCATTTGGAACAACAATGGTGATACGGCCTTGCTCAAAAATAGTTTTGGTCAAACCGTTGATGAGTGCAGTTATGACGGGGGCGGTAACGATGGCGCAATTGCAAATTGCCCATGAAGATAAGATAGGATTGGCTCCAACGAATTGAGGAAGGAACGAATTCTTTGATTGTAAATTTGTTACTTGCCTAATTCATTGCAGCCATTTTGTCAGGTCTAATAACAAATACCCTCCCGGAGGTTCGGAACCTCCGGGAGGGCGAGGGAGATTACAGCAAAACAGTCAACATGCCGCCATACGCGATAACCGCTACGTAGCCGATTGCACATACTGCCAGAAAGCCATAATACAAACGCAGCCAGATAGACCAGTTTCCTTTGCGCCAGGCGATTATCACGATTGTTGCAAGGCCGACTGCGATCAAGAACAGCAGCCAGGGAATGATAAAGAATGGAGTGGCCGCACCCGAAATGGAAAATATGCTCGCCATGCCATTAAACAACGATTGGAAGGTGAAGAAACTGGCACCAGTCACAAAAATAATGGCCAAGAAGCCAAAGAGCATGGCAGTTAAGCCGCCGATCCATTTCAGGCGACGGGATTGTTTGGGAGGCACAACGGCCGTTTCTGCCTCCACACTTCCCTCTTCAACATCCCCATTCTTACTACCACGCTGCAAAATGCCAATCAACCAAACAATTGGCAGCACAACAAACGCAGACAATACACCTAACAAAAACAGTGATGCCAAACCCAACTGCACCCACAACGTGGTCGAGAGTTGATTCACAGCTCCTAAAAAGGGAAAAGAGAGTGCATTTGAAGGCACAAATTCGGCCGGCGTTATCCCTGATAAACAGGATGTATTGGGTTCTTGGCCGGGTACGTTCAGGAATTGGGTCATAATATTATCGACACACGGGTCTTGAAAGGCGTTGCCATGACTGCCGGTTGGCTGCACAATGTGATAGCCATTGCCGAGTGATGCCACCGCAACTTCAGCAAAGCTGGGTGGCGTGATCGGATCATACTGTCCGGAGATTAACAAAGTCGGAATATTGCTAACGACGGCGTCATCAACGCTAGCAGGTAATTGTTCGACCTGCCAAAATTCACAAATGTCGATATAGGATTGCAAATCAGCAAGCGCACCTTCAGCAAAATACGGCCGTATCCCTTCCAAATTCACATCTTCAGGCACAAAATCGCTGTCTTCAGCACAAATCACCGAAAAATACATGCCATCACTTGAGGTTGTGTCAAAGGCAAACAACGGCCAAATTTCCTGAATAAAGGTGTAATCACCTGCCTCTAAATTTGTAACTAGCTTGGGGAATAAAGCATAAGCATCTGGCAAATAAAACGCTTGAAAAAGAACATCTACCAATGTATCACCATCCAAAGCCGCTTTTACTCGTTCGCCAGTTTCACCATTTTTAAGTGTCAAGGAAACTGGCTCCGCATTCAAGTTATCAACAATGGCAAAAAAACGGGATTCCAAATCGGGGTATGTGGCATTACATGTTGCGTCATCGGCACATGTTTGCATGATTTCTGTAAAAACCCTGTCAGTATTGGCTGTCACTTCGGGTATAAAATTCAAGTTCGGTGGGACGACACCATCCAAAACCACACTGCGTAAATTTTCAGACTGGTTATTCATCAAATGCAATCCCAATAAAGTGCCATAAGAGACACCATAGAAATTATAGCTTTCGTAACCAAGCGCAGCACGAATTGATTCGATATCGGCTGCATTTTCCAGACTATTGAAAGCAGACAAATCCACTCCCTCAGACGAGAGACGCTGATAACACGCTTTTAAGGCTTCAATTTGGAGTGCTTCGCCTTCTTCGACAGACATCGACATTGTTTGCAGGGCGATCTCGAACAGCTCAGTACAAGCTAAATTCGGCTCAGCATAATTGGTGCCACGTTGGTTAATTATTACCAGATCACGGTCAACGGCCGTTGCTGAACTAGGCGCAAGAATAGGAAATATCTCGAAAGCATCGCCACCGGGACCACCTTGGGCCAGGAAAAGCGGGTCGGGTTGTGGGTTTTCTGATGAGGTACGCAATATGGCAATGGGCAACCGAATCGTTGGGCCGTTTGGATTGGCATGACGTTCAGGAACGGTCACATATCCACATTCAAAATCATGACCAGGCAATATGCTGAGGGGATCATCAAACCAGCATTCAGCCGATTCAAAAGCATCTGTTGTTTGGAGGGGAGGAGTTTGGGCTTGAACGGCCGTTGGGGCAACTGAGGTTGCCGCTACAAACAAGCTTAACACCAATAAAATAACAAAATATAGTTTACGCCGATAGATAATTTTCATGGACTTTCATTTACGCCTTTGTAATAGGGAGCCTATCACTCCCTTTGCAGATTTCGAAAAGTGCAAACACACTGTTTCTAATTCGTCATGATCTGAGTCTACACGAAGCGTTACGGAACATCACCACATTCGTTCCCAGGTAGAAGGTGTTGATAAGCAAGCGTTAAGGAAAGTCAAATCTTGTAACTTTTATCTCGGAACTGGGCACAATTTCAATTTCCATAGAAGGATCAGAGACAAATGCTGGCGTTGTCAGCAAATAATTGTCAAAGCGTATATCAGACAACCCACTGTCAAGTGGCGTCGAGGCTGCCAATCCTGTATATGATAGGCCAGAAAAAGACGCATCAGTCCATGCGCGTTGCCAACGATCGTTGACAACCACTTTTATTTGCGAGCCATAACGCGTAACCTGTATATGATTGCTGCCTAAATTTAACCCACCATCTATTTCACCAAAATCTAAAATGACAACATCGTCGTTTTCGCCACGCATAAACCAATATTGGTTAAATTCAGGACTGATCAGAAATGCATAAAAATTATCAATAGCTGCATTCATGCCAAAAGCAAGCCCATACCCCGAACCTGCTTCGCCAGCCCAAGCGGCATCGACAGACACAGTGTACGTTTCATAAGGGGCAATGGGCGCATTCAAAAGGTACAAATAACCCGGCACTTTGGTTAACATGCGATATTCACCATTGAGATATTCTGTGCGCACCCGATCATCTTCACTTACTGGCCAACCTGAATCCGGGTCCGAAAAGTCATCAAAGTAAACAGCGGTTTCCGTTTTCGTAATAATAGGCATGTAATTGAGGTAATCGAAAATACCATTTCCGCTGCCGTTATTTGAACCTGCACTCACCGGGGATAAAAACAGGATACCCGCTATCAAAAGTAAAACGAACATTAAACCAATCATATACCGCCACTTCATGAATTTCATCTCCTTTACACTTGGCCATTTAATTCCAATCTCCAGTTTACACGAACCAATTGAAATGTGTAAAGGGTGCTAGCGTGAAAAGTTCGCAGATAAGGTTATCTTAAACTGATTTGCTTGCAGTCATGATCTTGTTATAGTTCAAAACAATGAAGAGGATTTGGATTTGGAGTCTTTTGCTGGCTTGTTTGTTATTGGCAAGCAGCAGCACAATAGGGGAAGAAACGGCCGTTCATGCCCAAGACCCGCGCATGGAAATATTTAACGGCGTGAATCAAGTGCGCGCCAATTATGGATTGCCTCCCTACCAATGGGATGCGTCCTTAGCTGCTGCCGCCCAAAACCAGGCTAACTATATGGCCGCTAACAATATCTATAGTCATAGCGGTGCGGGCGGCTCAACCCCCCAAACAAGAGCACTCGCCGCCGGTTATGCTGGCCGTGCTAATGAAAACATCGTCGGTGGCACACAGTTAACGCCGCGCCAAGGTGTCACTTGGTGGGTTAATAGCCCGACCCACTTCAATACGATGATCTCCAACCAATATATCCATGCTGGCGTCGGCTATGCGGTCGGTCATGGGCAAAATTTTTATGCCCTTGTCGTAGGTGTACCCAGTGATGGCCTGTCTGCGGCAGCGTTACCCAAGACGAATGACACCATAGAAGCACCTGCTGTGCGTGTAGATCCAATCACTTTAGCCACCCCCAATGAAGACGGTTCGATCGTTCATACCGTATTAGAAGGACATACATTCTGGGCTATCGCTGCACGTTATGAGATCACCATCGACGAATTATTCCTTTACAACAATCTCAACAATGAAAGCACCATTCATCCCGGCAATACACTTACTATTCGTTTGGCAGATGGCGCCGAGCCACCGCCCACCCCCACGCCACCAGCAACCCATATCATCCGCGATGGTGAAACGCCGTGGACAATCGCGGCCACATATCGCCTCACATTAGATGAATTCTATTGGCTCAATGGCATTGATGAATATGATATTTTGCATCCGGGCAACGAGGTCAAAATTCGCCTGGTTCCCGGTGAAGAACCGCCGCCGACTCCCACGCCACAATTAGCACATGAGGTACGCACAGGCGACACGTTATGGGGCATTTCGATTCGTTATGGTCTGGGATTGAATGATTTATTGGCATATAACGGCCTTGGAGAAAATGCAGTTTTGAGCATTGGCGATTTATTGCTGATCGTTGCACCAACGCCAATCCCTACAGAGACACCCATTCCAACGGCCACGCAGCCACCGACAGAAACAGCAACGGCCGTTCCAGCCACATTCACACCCATCCCACATCCAACAACCACCCTGCAAGCAGTCGTCAAACGCTCCAACAACCCAAGCCCAACCATCCAACCCACAGCAGTGCCTACACCATCGCTCCTGCAAAAAGGAATGAGTGCAGGTGCTTTTGTCCTCGGATTTGGATTAGTTGCATTGGTAGGTATCGGCCTCTTTTTTTTCCGCCGTCAATGACCAAAGAAACATTCACAGATCAGTTAACGATTCAGTTTGACTGAAGACAGGCGACAAAGGAAAGAAAAAACAGTCATTTATCCCTCGTCAAAATGCTAAAATATCGAAGGCTTACCAAGCAAAATCAAGATTAAATTATGCAACCAACCTGGTTAAACAGTGTTCATCACGACGGTTCACCGCTTTTTTTATCCAATCTTTATCCGCGTTTGGGCGCAACCGTGCGCTTGCGTTTGCGCACCACAGCCAACGCTCCCATTAGAGAAATTTATCTGCGCACATTCCCAGATGGCGAACAATTTCTGGCACCCTTAACTCTGACAGAAACAACGGCCGTTAACCAATGGTGGGAAATCGATCTGCCTATCAACCAACCCACCGTTCATTATCGTTTTTTGATCGCTGCTGAAGATGGCTTTTGGGCTTATTCAGCAGCTGGGTGCAGTGCAGCCATTCCCACCGATCACACCGATTTTCAGATTTTGGCTAATTATGATCCACCACGTTGGTTAGAAACGGCCGTATTCTATCAAATATTTCCCGACCGTTTCGCCAATGGTGATCCCGCCACAAACCCAATGCCAAATGATTTCACCTACAAAAACCATAAACCACAAACCTTTCCATGGGGCACACCACCAGCCGCCGATCACCCCTTTCCCATGGTTTTTTATGGCGGTGACATCCCCGGCATCATCCAAAAACTGGACTACCTACAACAGTTAGGCATCAATACAATTTACATGAATCCGATTTTTACCGCGATGTCTAACCATAAATATGATGTCGCCGATTATGAACATGTCGATGCTCATTTTGGTGGTGACGAAGCCTTGATCGCTTTGCGCACGGCATTGGATGCCCGCAACATGCGCTATATTTTGGATATCGTGCCCAATCATTGTGGTTATTGGCATCCCTGGTTTCAAGCGGCTCTGGCAAATGCCAATGCTCCTGAAACCGACTTTTTCACCTTTACAAACCATCCTGATGAATATGAATCTTGGTTGGGCGTGTGGGCATTGCCAAAACTAAATTACCGCAGTGTGACACTAAGGCAACGTATTTATAAAGGCCAAGATTCAATCTTCCACAAATGGTTAACACCACCTTTTGCTGCCGATGGCTGGCGCGTTGATGTGGCGAATATGTTGGCACGCCAAGGCGAAACCCAAATGGGTACAGAAATTTCGCGTGAGATTCGGCAGGCTGTCAAAACAGCGCGCGCAGATGCGTATTTGATGGGCGAAAATTTCTTCGATGCATCACCACAATTGCAAGGCGATCAATATGATGGTGTGATGAATTACACAGGCTTTACACAACCACTTTGGTATTGGCTAACCGGTTACAAAGAATGGTCTCACAACTTAAAAAAGCATATCCAAAGTGAAACAAAATGGCCGACACAAGCACTAATCGACACGTGGCAAAGCCGTCGTGCTGCAATTCCGTGGGCAATTGTTTTGCAACAATACAATTTGCTGGACAGTCATGATACACCACGCATTCGCAATATCTTGGCTGGCAATGATGCACTGCAGCGGCTGGCTGTAATTGTGCAATTTACGTTCCCTGGTGTACCCGGCATCTATTATGGTGATGAAATTGGTATGATGGATGATCCAGACCTGGCAGCGCGTGGCTGCATGGTATGGGACGAATCGCGCTGGAATTATGAATTGCTTGAATTTTATCGTCGCCTGATCGCGCTACGCAAGTCAGCTACGACATTGCAACAAGGTGGTTTCCAGGTTCTAGCCATCGAAGAGGATACATTTGTTTACCAGCGCATGGACAAAAACGGCCGTTTCCTCGTCATTGCCCACCGTGGCCAAGAAGATCGCGAGAAACGGCCGTTGATAGTTTCACACGGCGGCATTGCTGATGGCATCCGTTTTGTCGAACTGTTCAGCAATCAAGAGTTAGTCATCAACAATGGCGAATTCCCGCTTGATAAACATCCACAAGGAGCCACACTCTGGCAACAAATTTAAGTTCCTTTTGCCCAATATCTTATGCTATAATCTAGGGGAAATGGAATATTCTTAGAGCGACTATTTTAAGCTAACAGCTTACAAAAGAGGAAAATCATGTCAATCTCAATTTTGGATAAAAGCTTAGTAATTGACATCTATTATGATGAATCTGATAGTAAATTTGATGATGATATCTGTATCCGTTTCAAAGAAGATTGTCCTGAAGACGAAAAAATCTTCGAAAGCGATATAACCAATATCTATATCACTCCAGAACAAGCTTGTCTGATACAACTAGCACTACAACGTGCTATAAAAAAACATCAAGCGACCTGCCAGGAAAAAAGTGCATAAAAATTACCAATGAGCGCGTTTCATTTACTTAAAGCGTCACGTAGTGTCTGACACTGCATGTAAAACAATTTGAAACACACTCCAATTATTGAGTCGTACCCTCGGTGATCATCGCTTGAATAAGGGAGTCAAACTATGAGTCAAAAAGATTATGATGTAATCGTCATTGGATCTGGAGCTGGCGGTCTAACTGCTGCCTTATGCCTTGCGCAAGCAGGTAAAAAGGTTTTGGTATGTGAGCAACATGATGTGCCTGGCGGTTGGTGCCATTCGTTCACCCTCGAAGGTTACCGTTTTAGCCCCGGCGTTCATTATATTGGCAACATCGGTCCAGGTGGATCGCTGCGCAGCATCTATGAAGGACTGGGCGTATCACAAGATTTGGCTTTCTCCGAGTTAAATCCAGATGGATATGACCATATTTTCATTGGCGACGAATGTTTTGATTTCCCCAAAGGGCGTGAAAATCTGGCGACCCGTCTGAAAGACCGTTTCCCACAAGAGGCCAAAGGGATTGATGGCTATCTAAATGTCGTCGAAGCGTTACACAGTGAAATAAAGGTGGCTGGAAGAGTGAGCGGCCCGCTAGATGCCATTCGCTTACCCTTTCGCATGAAAAATAGTTTGCGCTGGGCATGGCGCACCGGGCAAAGTGTGATCAATCATTATGTCGAAGACCCGGTTCTGCGTGCGGTGCTCAGCGGCCAGGCTGGCGATCATGGCCTGCCTCCGTCACAGGCATCGGCGATGATGCACACGGGTATCACCCAACATTATTTTAATGGCGGTTACTATCCTGTCGGGGGCGGCTTTGCAATTCCACGCGCTTTTGTACGTGCATTAAAACGGGCTGGGGGTGAATTACGGTTACAAACGGCCGTTTCCCAAATTCTCCTCGAAAACAATCACGTAACCGGCATTCGCCTCCAAGATGGCAGCGAAATCAGCGCAGATTTCATCATCAGCAACGCCGATCCCGTCATGACCTTCGACCGTCTCATCGGACAAGAAAACCTGAGCCGCGGCTTACGCAGTAAACTAAACAGTGTCACTTATTCGACTTCTGCACTGAGTTTATTTGTTGCTGTCGATATGGATTTGCGCGGCATGGGCTACGATTCCGGCAATTATTGGTTTTATGATGACGAAAATGTAGACCAACATTATCAAGCAGGGCTGACCAGTTATGCTTTGCATTCAGACAAGCCGCCAATGTTCTTTTTGACAGTCACCACCCTCAAGGACCCCAGCAAAATGCACAGTGGTCACCATACCTGTGAGATATTTACATTCGTTGATTATGCTGAATTCGCGCAATGGGCTGATAACCCAACTGGTGAACGCGGCGCAGAATATGAAGCATTAAAAACAAGATTAACAGATAGGTTGCTGCATGCTGTCGATCAACGCATTCCTGGTTTTCGAGACAGTATTGTCTTTTCGGATTTAGGTACGCCTTTGTCCAATGAACATTATTTGGCAGCACATAAAGGCAATATTTATGGCATCGCCAAGAAACGCTTCCAGGTTGGCCCGTTGGCTTTTCCAATCCGTACAGAAGTCAAAAATCTCTATATGGTCGGCGCCAGTACAATGAGCCACGGCGTTTCAGGGGTCACAGGCACTGGGCTCACAGCCGCCAGACAAATTTTGGGCTGCCGCACACGGGATATGCTGGCACAAAATGGACCGGAACTGGCCATTTATCCGGCAGAAGATATTTCCCAATGGCCTAAAGATTTGCAAAAAAGGATTCAAAAGCGACAGGACGAAGCGAGTTGGTCAACGGCCGTTCCTGTTCGGCATCTCTCTACAATTGGTGTATAGTTCAAACATAAAAATAAATTATCAATTGGGGCAAAAAGGTCGTCATGGCTTTTCATGCGGTGAGTTCATACCCGCGATTTCCGAATCGCATCTGGTTGAACTGCATCAAAACGCAAAAATGATTTTGGGGTTACAACTTGTCAACTAAATGAACATCTGGAAATTGGGGCAAGTTGATTTAGGAAGAGAAGGAAGAGAAGGATGAGCCAAAGTAAAACCAAACGAATTGGTCTGATAATAGGGCGTGAATCTGATTGGCCTGATGCTTTTATAACGGCCGTTTCCGAGCGTGCCCCCCACATTCAAACTGAGCTAGTGAAAATTGGGGGCACCTTCATGGACGATATCTGTGAATACACAGTCATCATCGACCGCATGTCGCATGAAGTCCCCTATTATCGCACTTATGTCAAGTTCGCAGCCATGCACGGCACGTACATCATCAATGACCCTTTCGTCTGGTCATCAGATAGTCGTTTCTTTGGCACAGCAATGGCCAACAAACTCGGCCTAAAAAGCCCACGCACCATTGTGCTCCCCAATAAAGATGTCGATACAGATGTTGTACCCGACAGCTTTCGTAACCTCATTTACCCTATGGATTGGGAAGGCATCATTGAATATGTCGGTGTACCCGCCATTTTTAAAGAGGCAGAAAGCGGCGGGCGCAGGCTATCATATCGCGTCCACAGTGTTGATGAACTGATCCAACGTTATGATGAAAGCGGCACCGAAACGATGATTTTGCAAGAGCTGATTAAAGATGGTGATCACATCCATTGTTATGTGATTGGTATGGAAAAAGTGCTTGTCCTGAATTATCTACCAACCGAAAGCAGGTATCTCAAAGGGAATGCCACGAATCTTGATGAGAATCAACTCAACCAAATCACACAAAGTTCCCGCGCCATTAGCAAAGCATATGGATACGATATCAACATGATCGAATATTTACTCACAGATAATGGCATTGTTGTCATCAATACAACCAACCCATCCCCGCTAATTGACCGCAAATTGCTCTCACCGCCCCACTTTGAGTGGCTAGTAAACGCAACGGCCGAACTCGCCATAGATCGTGTACAACGGCCGTTGCCCCAACGCACAACATTTCAAATTGAAGAAATAACTGAGACCACACGAACATAAAACAGGCAAAATACCCTTGCTGTTAGATTGTGTTATAATTTCTGCGAAAAATTTAATTGACTCGGCACGCTAAAGCCAAGTCAGAGAACAATCTGTTCTTTGACCTGGCTTCCATTTTGTTAAGTCAAAGTTACTTATTAAAGAATGTACCTATTCAGGTCATTCCTGTGAAGGCAGGAATCCACAAATAGATACCCGCGAAAGCTGGTACGGCAATCGAGAGATGCCGGAGTAGTTACAAAAAATTATGATAACCAAAAGGTGAACAATGAATCATCTAAAAGAAAAAATGCCCAAGCGTATAGATCGCTTACCTGAATTAGCCTATAACCTCTGGTGGAGTTGGCACTCAGACTCAAGAGAATTATTCAAAAGGTTAGATTATCAACTCTGGCGGCGCACCCAACACAACCCTGTGTTAATTCTACAGCAAATGACAACAGAAGAATTAGCTGCCAAAGCCCAAGATGCCAGTTTCGTCCGTTTTTATGAGCATGTCATGTTAGATTTCGACAACATGCTAAGCAACGGTCATACCTGGTTTCATCAAACATATGGTGAGTATAAAAACAAAACCATTGCCTATTTCTCATTTGAATTTGGCCTGCACAGCTCAATTCCAATCTACTCTGGTGGCCTGGGTATTTTAGCTGGCGATCATGCCAAAGAAGCCAGTGATTTAGGGCTCCCCTTTGTCGGCGTTGGTTTTCTCTATCCCCAAGGCTATTTCCGTCAACGCTTGCCATCCCATGGTTGGCAAGAAGCCTACTATCCCCAGTTAGACATTAGCAAATCCCCCATCCAACTTGTTTACGATGACCATGGTAACGAAATTAAAATCTCCGTTGACGTTGGCGGACGCACAGTTCATGCACGCATTTGGCGTGTACAAGTTGGACGCGCACCCTTGTACTTAATGGATACGGATGTCGATGAAAATGATCCTTGGGATCGTGAATTAACGGCGCGGCTCTATTCCGGTGACAGCGAAATGCGCATCCGTCAAGAAATCATGCTTGGCATTGGCGGCGTACGTGTCTTAAAAGCCCTAGGCATTGAGCCATCTGTTTATCATATGAACGAAGGTCATTCCGGCTTCTTATTGTTAGAAAACATCCGTGTGAAAGTTGCAGATGGCATGTCCTTCGAAGAAGCTGCGGATGAAGTCCGCAAACAAGCTATTTTCACAACACACACGCCCGTTCCTGCCGGGCATGATGCCTTTAGCTATCATTTAATTGACCAATATTTTGGTCAATTTTGGCCGCAATTGGGCATATCACGAGAAGAGTTCTTAAGTATGGGTGCGCATGAAGAAGATTGGGGCATGGCTTTTAATATGACCGTCTTAGCCTTGCGCTACTCTGGACAATGCAACGGCGTAAGTAAACTACACGGACAAGTCTCACGCGAAATGTGGCAGCATGTATTCTCTGTAGAGACAGTTGATGAAGTCCCAATCACTTCAGTCACAAATGGTATTCACGTCCCAACTTGGATCGTCAGTGATCTGAATAAATTGTATAACAAATATTTGGGACCCGACTGGATCGAACAACAAGATGATCCCAAGTTATGGCTGCGGCTTGATGACATGCCCTTAAAAACATTATGGCAAGCCCATACACAGTTAAAATACAAACTGATGTATTTCTTGCGGTCGCGTTCACGAGCCCGTTGGGTTGAAGGCAATTACGATCCCACTCAAATTCTGACAAGCGGTACATTGCTCGATCCGGAAGCATTGACCATTGGGTTTGCCCGTCGTTTTGCCACCTATAAACGTGCGTCTTTGATTTTCAGTGATATTGAACGCCTGCAAAAAATCCTGCTAAATATTCATCGTCCAGTTCAAATCGTCTTCGCCGGTAAGGCTCATCCAGCAGATGATCCTGGCAAGGCATTGATTCAAGAAATCTACAACATGGCCAAACATAACCGATTGGGCGGCCGCGTTGCTTTTGTTGAAGATTACGACATGCATGTTGCACGTTATTTGACCCAGGGTGTTGACATTTGGCTAAACACCCCACGCCGACCACGTGAAGCGAGTGGCACGAGTGGCATGAAAGCAGCCTTGAATGGCATTCCAAATCTCAGCATCCTAGAAGGCTGGTGGGCAGAGGGCTATAACGGGGCCAATGGGTGGGCAGTTCCCAGCAAAGATTTCACTACCGATGAAGAACAAGATGCATTTGATATCAATGCGATTTATGAACTCTTAGAGAATGAAATCGTGCCATTGTACTATAACCGCGATCTTGATGGTGTGCCGCGTGGCTGGGTCCAGGTGATGCGAGAAACAATCCGTACAAACGCACCCGCCTTCAGTATGCGTCGTATGGTGAAAGAATATACAAATAATCTTTACTTAAACGCGATGAAAAACGGAGAATAATTAATAAAAAGCTGCAGCACTCTTAAATCACTATGTTTGCACTTTTCGAAATCTGCAACGAATTAGCGAAAATTCGTGGAAATTCGT
>CAYGMR010000059.1:13118-16490 GCA_964350725.1 uncultured Ardenticatenaceae bacterium
ACGCGATGAAAAACGGGGAATAGGAAATAAAAAGCTACAGCACTTTTAAATGAGTGCTGTAGCTTTTTAATGTGAATCATGTCGGTCTGGCTGCGGCGTCTCATTTATTTCGTTCTCATTTTGGTGTGGTTGTTACTGATGACCTTGCCGTTTATGGCTTTCAGATTAGCTAGCCAGCAGCAAATCCAGTTTGGGGACAATGAACGCGATCATTTGAGAATTTTTCTAATTCAAGAAAAAACGGATGAGGGCATTGGTGTGGAACAAATACGGCCGTATGCCCCAATCCCCAACTGCACCCAGACCAACGTCAACTACTTCATGTGGAAAGGTGAACCAGAAAACAGTACATTTTGCCAATGTTACCATCCAGAGACCGAGGAACTGATTTCAACAACGATGGCAGCTTGCACTCCCTTTCCGTAAGATATTTTTTATTACAAGCCACATACGAGCCAATATCACCATAGAAGGGAAAACCAAAAAACTTTCTAAGCTCATTGTGGTTTAGTAATTCGGAGAAACCTTCAATGAGCAATGTTGCAGTAAAATGGACTGGTGAAAACAGTCAAATGTTTATCGGTCGGGACACCTTCGGACATGTTGTTATGTCTGGTTCTTGGCCTAAGGACGATTCCAACTGGCAGGAATGGAAAGCATTAAAACCGTCCGATCTGCTTCTAGTGAGTTTGGCATCCTGCTCTGGCCACGATGTTGTTATGATTCTTGGCCGTCAACGACAGAAAATGACGAATTTATATATCCAAGTCGATGGCCAACAAGCAAACGATCCACCCTACGAATTTACGGATATTCACTTGCATTACAAAGTCACAGGTGAAAATCTTGATCCTAAAAAAGTAGAACGTGCCATCTTGCTTTCTGAGGAAAAGTATTGCTCAGTTGCAGCAACAATACGTGGTGTAGCCAAAATCACCCACAGCTACGAGGTGGAAAATAACAACGGCCGTTAATGAATACAATTTCAAAAAATTTTGTGGTACAATGACTTTGTAATTTTGTAAATAGCGAAACAGTTATGGCAACATATCCACATCCACCATCAAATAATAGTGAGTTCGAACCGAGCGCCGAGCAACTTGAGCGAGATGCAGAACTGCGGCAATTTAATCGGCTCTACCTATATTTACCTTTAGGCGCAGCACTCTTCATCGCTGTAGTTTTAATGGTGATTTTATTGATTGGCGTATTTGCAGTCGGCAGCCTCCAAAACTTAATTTTTGTCTCGGCCCTTGCAGATATCATCGTCATCTTGGGCATTTTGCCACTTTTACTGATTTTTGCTATCGTGCCTATCGGCTATTTCGGTTACAAAATCAACCAACGCCAGAAACGCAAATTAAACCCAGAAACTGGCCCATTGGCGTATCGCAGCCGTGTTCAAATATTTATGTGGCGGCTGGATCAATTCGCGCAAAAATTACAAAACAAAACCAACGAAACAGCACCAAAGCTGGCCAAGCCAATTATGAAAGCAAATGAATCAATCGCTTATCTAGAAGCATGGCCCAAAAGCTTGAAAAAAACATTAAAACGGAGTGACGGAGATGACACAAGATCAACAGATCGAGGAACTTCAAAACGACCTAATGACAGAGAATGAAAACTGGAAAACTAAAATATTGATTACTGGGACAGTTGTCGGCGCAGCGGTTGGCCTGGGAACAGCATTTTTATTGTCCCGATCATCTGAAAGCAATCGAGGCGGCCCACCGGACGTAACACCTGTCGATTTATTGAAAGTCGCGGTTGCAGTAATTGGGGTTGTGCGTGGCATTGCTGCCTTAGGGGATTAATTCCCATAGTTATGTAGCAAGCCTATGTCTAAAAAAATCACTTTGTAACATTTACAAAGTCGCTGGCGCAAATACCGGCGACTTTGTTGTATATATACGAGGAAAAATTGGCAAGAAGATCAACAAAATCAAAAGGAAAGCAAAACAAAAAAAGTCGCCAATGGCGACGCATCGACTTGCATATCCACACACCTGGCTCTAACGATTATCAAGAAGAAGGCGTCACTTATTTAGATATATTACGCCAGGCTGTCATGCGAGGGCTGGATGTTATCGCCATCACCGACCACAATTCGGTAGCTGGCTTCGCAGCGATGAAAAAAGAAATCGAGCAATTATTTTGGATCGAAGATCTGGGACGTATTGAGCCAGATGAACAACGCCGTTTAGACGAATATCGGCGTTTATTCGAAAAAATTTTGGTGCTGCCGGGATTCGAATTTACAGCTACATTCGGGTTTCATATTTTAGGCATTTTCCCACCAGAGACAGAAGTGAGCTTTTTAGAACATTTGCTGCTCACGCTCGAAGTTCCAGCCGAATTATTGCATGAAGGCAGTTCTGCTGTGGGTGCCACATCTGATGTGTTAAAAGCTTATCGCGTTATAAATGAAGCTGGTGGGCTCGTCATAGCCGCACATGCTAATTCAAAAAACGGTGTCGCCATGCGCGGTTTAGATTTTGGTGGACAAACGCGTATTGCCTATACACAAGACCAAAATTTGCATGTTTTGGAAGTGACTGACCTTGAAAAACGGGGTCGCTATACGACACGTCGCTTTTTTGATGGCTCCAAGCCCGAATATTCCCGAGCGATGCGCTGTATTCAAGGGTCAGATGCACACCGCTTAACACGCGAATCTAACAGCAATAAAAATCTCGGCATTGGCGATCGGGTAACCGAAGTTTTGTTAGAAAACACCAATTTCGAAGAATTAACGGCCGTTCTCAAAGGCAAGGATTTTTCATTGACACGGCCGTATCGCGGGCCAGCCAACCCCGTCGACTTCGTGCAATTAGCACGTGAAGAAGGTGAGTCAATCGTACAAGCCTTCCATGAATCAACTGCTCAACGTGGCGGTCATCAAGATCGTATTTTGCGCGATGTATGTGCGATGGCGAATACCAACGGTGGCACTATTTATCTGGGTGTCTCCGACAACCCCAATAACCAACCGGTCGGGGTTCGTGATGCAGATGGTGCCATTGAGCGTATCTATACGGCTATCTCCAATCGTTTTAGCCCAGAGCCAGATGTACAAATCGATAGCCTCACATCGCAAGGCAAAAAGATCGTACGTTTAACCGTGCAACCAGGCGACAATATTCCTTACGCCATTGACCACAATCACTTTTATGTGCGTGACGAAGCTGAAACCAGCCTGGCCGTCCGTGAAGAAATCGTGCGCTTGGTTGAACGTGGTTTGTTACAACGTGGTAATGAAACCATTGAGACACCCGTCGTAACCAAACAAGAAAGTAAACCGAGCAGCATTGGTGGAAGTGGGGACAGCAACGACCGTAATAAACCTAAAATCGAGCCACCACGGACGGG
>CAYGMR010000060.1:0-16363 GCA_964350725.1 uncultured Ardenticatenaceae bacterium
GCTTGCGTAGGAATGACGCTTCATTTCCGTAATTTTTACAGAGAGAGCTGAAATGTTACAACAATCAATCCGTGAAAATCTGTGTCAATCCGTGGCAAAAACCAAATTAAGATGTAGGTGTTGGGCTTGACGGCCGTTTCACTCTAACAGAAAATAGCGCTCTTGTGAAAAATTTTTTATTGCTTTTAGGAATATTATTGCTTGTTGGTTGTACGTCCCAAACGGCAGCGACCCCTTTGCAAGCTGAGGTCAGCTTGTTGTCAGTGGAAAGCAGCCCGACATTGCCGCCACCCCCGACAGCGAGTCCATCAATAACGTATACGGCCGTTGCGCTCACAAACACGCCAACTTCAACACCGATCCCCACGCTGACACCACCGCCAACTGCGACTGACTTACCAACTGCCACAGCAACCGCCACGGCGACAGCGACGAGCACGCCGACAACAACCCCCACGCCGCCACCTGATCGCACTTGTCCCGAAACGCCACCGCTCAAACCGGCGTATGATCGTTTTTATTTGTCTCCAGAAATGTGGCCGACACCAGATACGGCCGTTGCCCAACCCCATTTTTGGCTTTCAAAACCATTGCCCGGTGGTGGCCGTACCTTGACCAATCAACGCTTTCCCTATGGCTGGGATGAAAACGGCCGTTTGCTGCTACACAACGCGGTAGACATGGCCGAGGATTTAGGCACGCCAGTACTTGCTGTGGCTGATGGCACTGTCGTCGTCGCGCAAGATGATTACAATGCCTACTATGGCTGGCGCTGCGATTGGTATGGACATTTGGTTGTGATTGAACTGGACCAAACCTGGCTTGACCAACCGATTTATGTACTCTACGGTCATGTGCTCAACATCAATGTTGAACCCGGTCAACGGGTCGAGCAGGGGGAGCAAGTCGCCGAAGTTGGCTTAGGCGGCGCGGCCACCGCCCATCATTTGCATTTGGAAGTGCGTGTAGGTGAAAATGAGTTCAACGCCACGCGCAACCCGATGTTATGGATTGATCCCGGTGAGACACGCGGCGTGGTGGTGGGACGTTTGGTTGATCCCGAGGGACGGCCGTGGCAAGGTGTTCCGCTGGCCTTGGTGGCCGAGGATAAGTCTGGCGAAATTGTGGGAACCTGGAGCTATTTGGGTGACCCCGACAACCTGGCCAACCCGGATGCAGGCTGGGCAGAAAACTTTGTCTTTTCAGATGTGCGCCCCGGCAATTATACCGTCGTGACCCAAATTCAAGATGTAGAATACCAGGTGCCCGTAGAAGTAACCGCAGGCGAAATTAGTGCAGTTGAAATAGTGACGGAGCCACTAAAAACAGCCACCCCCATACCCTAATCAATAAAATTCTCAATCAAACGATCCTGATAGGGACGGGATGATTGGGCATCACGTTTGCCACACGGATGGTATCGTCTCCCAATCGTCTCGTCCATGTGCCGAAAATGCAGCGGGTGGCCGTCGTCGTGGGCGAGATCGGCGGGGGGGAAATCATTTCTACCGGGCGGGCGTTTTGCTCGCCGCTCCCGCCCCCACCCAATATTTACAAAAAAAGGCCGCTTTTTCTGAAAAAGCGGCCTTTTTGATGTTTGTATTCAATTTTCTACTTGCACGTGTTCGTTTAACTTAAGCCTTCGTACATGCCTTCAATTTGATCTGAGAAATGGTCGTTGATCACGCGCCGTTTGATCTTCAAAGTGGGTGTTAGTTCGCCATCTTCGACTGTGAAGTTGCGTGGCAGAATCGCGAATTTGCGTACATTTTCGACACGCGCGAACAGCGGATTGACTTCTTCGTCAATGCCGCGTTGGATTTCGGCGATGACCAGCGGATTGTCATGTAAGGATTGACCTTCAAGTCCATGGGCCGCAGAAAAACGTTCGGCGGCTTCTTCTTCAAGCGTGATCAGTGCCGACAGGAATTTGCGGCGGTCACCAATAACCACAGCTTCAGCCACCAATTCTAAATTCTTCAATGCCGCCTCAATGTTCTTGGGCGCGATATTTTTGCCGCCAGACGTGATGATGATCTCTTTTTTGCGGCCAATGATGCTCAAGAAACCGTCTTCGTCGAACTGCCCTAAGTCGCCTGAATGTAACCAACCATCGATGAGAGTTTCATCTGTGGCTGCTTGATCTTTGAAATAGCCGAGGAATACATTACGGCCTTTGGCCAGAATCTCAGTATCGGGACCTAATTTAACTTGTGTATTGGGGAATGCTTGCCCGGTTTTGCCAAATTTTGTAGCACCGAAGCGATTAAATGTGGTTGGCCCACAGCCTTCCGATTGACCATACACCTCATATATGATGATGTCCAGACCTGCAAAAAACTCTAGAATTTCTTGATTGACCGGAGCAGCCCCAGATACTGCCAGTTTAATTTCTCCCATACCTAACAGTGGTTTCACTTTAGAGAAGACAAGTTTGTTGGCCAGCTTGTATTTAAGCGACAGCATACCACTGGGCTCTTCACCCTTGTTTTTGAGATCAGAAACTTGCCGTCCAACGCCCATGGCCCAATTAGCGATTTTAGCTTTGACACCAGTCGATTTGCCCAATTGTTCGGTCACGCCGCTGTAGAAACGTTCCCAAATGCGTGGCACGCCAAAAAAGACAGTCGGTTGAACTTCGCGCAAATTATCGGGCAGCTTGTCTATCGATTCAGCATAATAAATGGCAAATCCGGCCGTTGCGCCTCCATGTACGGTAAACATTTGCTCCGCGATGTGAGACAAGGGCAGATAGGATAATAGACGTTCATTAGCCGTGAGGGAAAACATTTCGAGGGCGGTTTTGGCGGTGAAGGCGACGTTATCATGTGAAAGCATGACGCCTTTAGGCGGGCCAGTAGTACCAGAAGTATAAATTAAGCTGGCAAGTTGATCGAGTTCGATGGCGGCAATGCGTGCATCGAGATCTGCCGTGTCAACTTTATCTCCTTCGCTCATGAATTCTTCCCAACTCATGGCTAATGGATCATCGATCACTGTGCCGCGCATTAGCACCGCGTGGCGTAGATGGGGCAGTTGATCGCGGACAGCATCAACTTTTTCCCATTGGTTTTCATTTTCCAATAAAATGACGGGCGATTCAGCATGGTCAACGATATATTGTACTTCGCTAGGGGAATTGGTGGTGTAAACACCGGCCCCTGCACCGCCGGCTGCCATTGCTGCCAGGAGCGTAATCGACCATTCTGGACGATTAAAACCCAGGATACTGACTGTTTCGCCGGGTTCTAGGCCCAGGGCGATCAAGGCGCGTGCCGCCTGACGCACTTGGCCGACATAATCTTGCCAGGATGTAGGCACCCAGGCATCTCCTTGTTTTTCAAAATAGGCTGGGGCATTTGGACGAATACGGCCGTTTTCTTGCAGCCGTTTAATAATGGTATCAGCGCTCATCTTCTTTCTCCTATTTGTAACCACAGAGGGTACGGAGAGCACGGAGAAAAACTTTGCACTCTTTGCACGCTTTGTGGTTTAAATTTTGGGTGGTGGGTGTGACCCATAAAATCCCCTCATCAAGTTGAACCGACAATTGTATCAGTTTTTCAACAATTAAAACGTTTTATCATACTCCTGCATAAATCGCAATAAATATTTGGATTCTGGCTATGGGATTCAACCACAGCCCTATACTGAGTTTTGTTGAAGTACAGCGCAGCTTTCGCAGGAAATGAATATGAATATCAAATATTCCTCTGTGATTTCGGTGGCGAAAAGGAATTACAGTTCCCAGCCAGGTGCGCCGAGATACGGCCGTACATCTTCTTCGCGCATAATACGGCGCACGCTCTCTTCTACACTAATATCGCCAGCACGCACAGCATCTTCATAATTATAAGCCCAACGAAATATCAGCCCGCGTGCTTTGCGTAGTTCGATCAGCATCAATTGTGCCAGAGGGCCCGCTTCATCCAAAAAGCCAGAAGCCACATAATCGGCTTCGATTAGATTGAGGTCATAAGGCACACGTACAATTTCTGCTTGCCAGCCACCAACAGGCGTCCAGGTGATACGGCCGTAACTCGGCCGTTGGTCTCTATCAAAAGGAGAACCCACTGAACCCGTGTTGACAACCAAAGTCTCATCAACCTGGCGAATTAAAGGTTGGTGGGTATGCGCAGTAGCAAACAAGGCTGGTGCAGGCGCGATTTGTTCGCGGATAAGTTCATCCGATGCGCGTTTATAAATACCATCCCTGTTGTTGAGCATAGACCCATGCACAACCCGTAGTTCACTGCCATCCGGCGCAAACCAACTGTATTGGCTGGGTAACTCGCGCAAATAGTCGATTTCACCATTCAACTGTTGGTAAACCCAATAAGCAAAACGTGTGACTTCAAAAGCAGGTCCTTCAGTTTCAAATTCGGGACTTGCGCAATATAAAACATAATCTTCATGGTTGCCGCGTAACAAGTGCCAATTAGCAGTCGCTTGTTTTTCTAGCACAAAATGCAGACAATCACGTGAGCAAGGTCCCCGGTTGACAATGTCACCGTTTACAATAACTTGATCAGGTTGCCAGGCTTGAATATCTGCGGTGACTGCACGCAGTGCTGGCAAATTGCCATGGATGTCAGATAAGATAGCAAATTTCATCTGTGGGATTATATCACCAGACCGAATGCAGGGTAACCAAAGAAACTTAATATTTCAATCGCGGGTTGAGTTTGTCGATGCCCAGCCCGCATTAAAGACTTTGTTTAGAAGGCTAGTTTATGTTTATCATTTTATCCAAGCTTTTACCTTTATTTATTTATCCGTTGGGATTAGTCTGTATCTTATTGGTGATCCTTTTATTCCTTGGTAACACGCCAAAACGAACACGGGTTTTGTTATTGGTGACATTGGCCATCTTGTGGATAAGCAGTATTAATTGGACGGCTGCAACGCTTGTGCGCTCATTGGAAACACGTTATTTGCCCTCCCAAGAATTACTCCCGCTTGAAGTTGCTGTTGTACTTAGTGGCGGCACCTATCCGCAGCTGACGCCTAGACCCTTGGTCGAAGTTAATGATGCTGGCGACCGTTTATTGTATGCTGCCTGGCTGTATCAACAGGGCAAAGTAGAAAAGTTATTATTAACAGGTGGAAGCATCGAGTTTTTAAATCCTGGTATGGGATCTGCGGCGGAAGATATGGTAGATTTATTTTCTATGCTGGGTGTGCCTGAAGAAGCGCTTTGGTTAGAAACCGAAGCCCAGAATACTTATGAGAATGCCGTTTTCAGCGCAGAAATGTTAGAAGAGGCAGGCATAGAGCGCGTCTATTTGGTCACATCTGCAATGCATATGCCGCGTTCGGTGGCGATGTTTGCACAGCAAGGTGTTGAGGTGATTCCTGCTCCCACTGATTTTGCGATGCCAGATGCAGAATGGGACTATTTATTTAACGCAAATTTGGCTTCCCAGTTCTTTAATTTGCTACCGCAATCATCCAATTTGTTTATGACGACCAAAGCCTTGAAAGAATATATTGGCTTGATGGTTTATGCGTTTTTGGGTAGCTCGTCGGCTATTCCGCTTGCCTAATCCTGGCTGATTTGCTGACCTGCTGAATTGCTGACAAGCGATAACTGTTTGACACATGTTATTGATTACGAGATGATTCTGAAAAGAAATCCAGAAAACGAGTGAAAATGATATGGACGGAAAACGTGTAAGTGAATCAGAGGTGATGTTAGCGCAGGTCATGAATGTGACCGATGCGAATGTATTAGGGAACGTGCATGGTGGCATCATCATGAAATTGTGTGATGAGGCTGGCGGCATTGCAGCAGCTAAACATGCTGGTCGTCCGGCAGTAACCGTGACAGTAGACTCGATGCATTTCCATTCACCGATTCAGATTGGCAATATTATAACGATTAAGGCGGCTGTTTCGTGGGTCGGCCGTACTTCGTTAGAAACGCGCGTGATCGTTACGGCCGAAGATGTCATCAGTCGTGCAGTGACCCATACCAACACCGCGTTTTTTGTGTATGTGGCATTGGATGATGATGGAAGACCAACGGCCGTTCCGCCACTAATTTGTGAAACGGAAGAAGAAAAAGATTTGTGTGAAGAAGGACGATTACGCCAAAATTATCGTTTGAATGCGGTTCGATCACATTAAACATGAATTTAATCAAAAAACACGTACATACCTTTTTAATGCTTGGGTTTACGGCCGTTTTCATCGGCTACCTGACTGTCTGGCTGCCTGGGCCAGCGGCTGGTCTTAGTTTGCTGGGCATTGAGATGGGCGAATGGTTCAAGTTTTTGGGGTTGGGGCCACGTCGTGATCTGTTTTATCTACCGCCCATTGCCCTGGGGTTGTGTTTAGCGCTGTGGACAATGACCTGGTCACAAAATGGTTGGCGTGCCTGGTTGATGCGCATTTTGGCCGTTGGCGTGAGTCTTTTAGCTTTCCCTGCAATTGAAGACATCACCGGAGGCGTACGTGAACAATATTATTTGCGCGTTATTTTAATCGGATTGGTTGTCGTTGTTGCGTTGTTGAGCGGGTTATTGTGGAAACCACAAAGTAAATGGCGCAGTCTGCCGTGGCTTTTGATGGCGGGTGTCAGTTTGATTGGGTTGGTGCTGCCGACGTGGCAATATATGCAGATACGGCCGTATACCAGTCAAATTATGGGTGTTTCAATTGGTGTCGGGTTGGGGGTATGGTTAAGCGGAGCGGGTTTCTTAGCGATTTTTGCGGTATCTGTTTTGAAGACGTTCTCGATAAAACGAACATCTAAACCAGTTATGACAAATTATGAAACATAGGTCAAATGCATTTTGGTTTGAATAAAAAAGAAATTATCAAAGATTACACAGATTTCGCAGAAAGAGAATCTGCGCAATCTTTGATCGTTTTGTTGACTATGTATGTTTACGTGATGTCAGCTTTTCATGTTTGTGTCAATGTAGGTGACTGCTTCGCCGACAGTGGTGATTTTTTGGGCCTCTTCATCAGAGATTTCCCCTTCAAATTCCTCTTCGAAAGCCATAATCAGTTCTACTAAGTCTAACGAATCCGCTTCTAAATCTTCGCGGAAACTTGCCGCTGGTACAACTTCTTCTTCTTCTACACCTAACAGATCAACAATAATGGCTGTCACGCGTGTTTGTGTATCGCTCATTACCTTAGTTCTCCTTTCGTGATATTACTCAAATGAATGCACGCTAATTTTAGGGGCATTGGATAGATTGTCAAGCCATACGGCCGTTCCTAGCAGTAGATAAAAACCAAAAGCCAGATCAACCAGGAAAAAGCTGTGGTCAACTAGCCCATGAGCTAACATGCCAGCCAAGCCGCCGCTGAGTCCTACAGCTACCGGGAACCAACTTGCCGGCACATGTTGAAGTGCACGTTTTAATGTGCGCCATAGTTCCCAGATCATCCACCCACCACTAATTAAACCCAAAATACCCAGTCGGGTTGCGAAATCCAAAATAATATTGTGCGGATGATTCAAATTGGGTTCTTGCCAGGCCGCATCTAAGATATAGCGACCTCGATAAGCATATAAGAAATTATCCAAACCGACGCCAAAAAAGGGATTCTCGCGAATCATTTCCAGGCTGGCGTGCCATAAGTTGAGGCGAAAAATGCCAGTGGCTCCGGTCAAATTTAAGCGACCCGCTAATGGCGGCACTTGTTGGGCCAAGAATAAAGCGAAGATACCCAATACGCCTGCTGCAACAATCCATGGCCAGGGGGAACGGCCGTTGGCGTAACTATTGTTACGGCGCTGCCAAATCCAGAATACGACCAATAAACCCGCCGGTATTCCTAAAAACAAACCCCCTTTACTGAAGGTCAACAGGATTGCTAGACTAATGGGTAAAAGGGCGATTGTATAAGCTTTGCGCCGATGTGGATTAGATTGGCGGCCAAGCAGCGCCATGGCTGCTAACAAAGGTGTGATGCGACCCAAATAGAGCGCCACATTGTTGGGCGAGCCATAAATGGAACGTAGGCGCAGCAGCCCGCCTTCAGCGGTGATTAAATTTTGCCCAGAAATATATTGTCCCAATCCAATCAAAGCGACAACGACACCACCCAAGATAAATGCATCCAAAATGACCCACATCTCTTTTTCTTGTGGGTTGATGGCGCGTAACAGAAAATAAAATAGAGCTGGTTCCAGAATTACCAAGCGCCATTCGTTTGTGGCGACACCCAGACGTTCAGTGAAAAAGAGTGAGAATGTGGCAACGGCCGTAAACAACAACACAGCCCAATCGGCACGCTTCAGCTTAATGGTTGGGCGAGTTTTATGGGAAATATAAAAACTTAAACGTGCCAGGAGAAAAGCCGCCACTGTGAGCAGGGTAAAAATTTCTACAGGCGAGAAACGATAAATATAGATCGGTTTGAGGATGGAAGCGACATAAAAAGGAAAACAGAAAGCGATTAAGACCAAACCCCACACTGGACGCAGGGTGATCAAGACAAAAAGCAAGAGTAACGCAGCTAAATAGATGAAAAAGCTGGGGGTGATGTAAAAAACGGAAGCGGCGGCGGCGGTGAGTGCCAATTGTCCGCCATCGCCCAAACGGCGATACGCCCCAGCTAACTGCTCGCCCCAGGTGAGCCAGCCAGTTAACGCGACAATGGCGGCCGCAACGGCCGTTAATCCCAACTGCACCTGGTCACTTAAACGGCCGTAGTTATTGCCAACGGCTTGACCCCAACTTCCCCATTCAGCCCGTCGTGCTGCTAACAGCGCAATCACGAAGGCTGCAATTGCAAATAAAGCCAAAACGATCATACTCAAAATGAACGCTTGAGTTGGCGGATAATAGCCAACGCTAAATCCTTGCAGCGCCCATTGATCCCAACCGCGTGCGGCTGTGATATGCACAGTATGCACGCCAGGCTCCAGGTTTTTCGCGAGGGCTTCGGTTGTGATGTAATCTTCATTTGGGTCAGGGGAAGTCAGAATGAGCATCGCCCCATTTTCATCACGCGGCAGGGCATTGGCCGGTTCACCATCGACGGTCACATAGAGACGGGCACGGAAATCCGCACGCCGTACGCGCAAACCCACATCTGTGCCCCAAAAGGTAAAAGCAACTTCGTCCGGTGCTGCTCCTGGCGCGGTTTCACTAATATCAGCGCCAAACTCAGGCGAAAAACGCCAGCCACCGCTGTAGGTTTGGGCAGGATCAGCAGGGTCGGCAAAATGAAAGCCAGGATAGGCGATTGTTGGGTCGATTTTGTTTTGGGTGTTTTGCAGAGCAACGGCCGTTGCCCCAACGGCCGTTGCTGTGTCAGCCACCGAAAACCCCCACCGTGGATCGTCAGCTAGTGCATCTGGTTCCCAATTTTCGAGGAACATCAAACCCATCCACGGCCATTCACGACGCGCCCGTTCGAGAGCTGCGACGCTAAAATCTGCTTGTTGTGTTGCTGTCACTTGCCCCCAAAGTGACGGATCACCTTGCCAATCAGAAGGCAAACTGTTCCAACCCCAATTGCCTCCCCAGACCGCTTTGTGGGCTTCCCCGTTGTGCTCAAGAACCTCGCGCAGCCGAATAATACGGCTGAAGTTGAGCGTTTCATTAGCAACCGTCCGATCAAGCGGATTCGTATCGAATCCGTATGGTTTTCCGGCCACGATGTCAAAGACAGCGGCGGCACCTGCTTCGTATAGTTGTTGTAAGTAGAGATGGTCTGCCAGATTTTCTGGTCCGGTTTCGGTTGTTGGTGCGAGTGGTGCAGCGACAATTAATGCATCATTATCGGCGGCGCGGATGGCTGCGGCCGTGGCACTCAAAAGCGCGGCATATTCGTTGGCATTAACGGGCTGATTGCCCCAATGGCTGCTCAGATTGGGTTCATCCCAAATGATGTAAAATTCTAGATTTTGTCCGTAACGTATGGCGAATTCTGCGGCCCACTTGGCAAAGTCTGCCGGGTGGGCTGGAGGGGTGAAGTTTGTGCTTGGATCGCCATCGAGTAGGGGGATGAGGGTGAGTTTGTAGTTGGCAACGGCCGTTACTAAACGATCTGCTGCTGCCCAATCAAAATCTTCTGAATAATAAAACGGTTGCTTGATGAATCTAATGCCGGCAGCATTAATGGCAGACAAATTTTCGGCTAATTCAACGTCATCATATTGGTCGAGATAAACATTAATGCCTAATGTTGGTCCAGCCCCAATAGTAGGTTCAGGTAAATTGTTGGGTATGCCGCGTGTTAGATAAGCATGACGCTGCCACAAAGCACCCATCGCTAACAAAGCCACTACCCCCAGGGTGATGGCCAGCAAGGAAACAACTTGTAAACGCTTCAAACGCGGCATCAAACCATCGATTACTAGACTTAGTAAACCCATCTTTTGCCACTCATTTCACAAATTACATGAAACTAGCGTCTAATTGAATTTACTTAGACTACATGACTATAAAACGACTCGACTACTTGACTCAGCTCAAGCCTGTTCCCAAACTTCACGAATTTCAGGGGCTAGATCATCAGCAACATCTTTACTGACATCCGCATCAACCAACCGTTTTAGTTCGTGGAAAACGGCCGTTGTTGGGATACGTGCGAACTGCGCGTCTGTGTTACCGGCACGTTTCGCGACTTCTTTGAAAAATTCTTGGCTGCTCTTGTTTTTGTCCCGAAATTGCAGCAGCCAGAAAGCACGTGTCAAATAAGAGGCAAACTCATCGGGAAGCGCTTTGGCCAGTTGCTTTTTTGTTTTGCGTGACAAATTCAAGCCTAATGACCATAGGACTGCCTTGCTCCAACGTTGGGCATGATCCACTGAAGGGAGGCTGCCATTTGTCTGAATATTTTGGTAGCTGAGGGTGAGGTCATTCGCGCTTTTTAGGGCAACATCATGTTGTGCCATTGGGTTTCTCCAGCATCTATAATTAATAAAACCTGATTACAATTATAAATCGGCTTTTTTTCTTGCCAAACAATTGACGTTTTTTGATAAATCTGTATACTTCCCTGTCTTTATGGTTAGATGAGTAGTTCAACCTAATATAAGTCCATGCCCTCTCATATGAGGAATTTATAAACTGAGGATTGTTGAAATGACAGATCGAATTTCGATTGTTGCCGAACCACGCACGGTGACAGGTAAAAAAGTAAAACAATTGCGTCGGGATGGATATGTTCCTGGTATATTATATGGAAGATCTGAACCGATGAATGTACAAATGAAAGTGAAAGAATTGCGCCGTGCATTGCGCATAGCGGGCAGCAGTCAATTAATTGATCTGGGAATTTCTGGTGAAACCCATGCCGTGTTGGCTCGCGATATCCAACAGCATTTAACACGTCGTGACATTATACATGTTGATTTCTTAGAAGTTGATCTGAAACAAACGATCAAGTTCGTCGCAAATATGGTCACTGTTGGCACAGCCCCGGTTGAAGAAGTTGGTGAAGGCCGTGCAGCACTCATGTTCCATGAGGTTGAAATTGAAGCTTTGCCAGATGATTTGGTCTCTGAATTAGAAATCGATATCAGTTCGCTCAAGGATGTTAATGATGTGCTTTTGGTAAGCGACATTGTTTTGCCCAAAGGCGTTTCTATTGGTCTTGAACCTGATACCGTCGTTGTGCGCTTCCAAGCTGATCGCCTCGAACTTGAAGAGGAAGTTGATGAACTCTTGGAAGAAGGTGAAGAGGGCGAAATCATTCAAGGTGGTGAAGAAGGCGCAGAAGAAGAAAGCTTTTAGCGTTTTTCTGCTTTTTTTTCAAAATTGAAATAAGTTTATTGAACAGGCTGGATATGTTTCCAGCCTGTTTTTATTTAGAGTGGGCAGGCTTCGGATGCACGTTACAATTAGCGTGTGGATGATAAACGGCAGTGGTTAGTTTGGGGCTTATTGGCTCTGATTTTGATTTTTGCGGCAGTGTTGCGTTGGACTGGCTTGGATTGGGATGATTATCAACATTTTCATCCAGATGAACGTTATATCACCTGGGTTGCCACTACCATTGAATTTCCTTCTGATTTAAGCAATGCGCTTGATCCTACACAATCATCCTTTAATCCATTTTATTGGTCGCCAGATGCGGTGAGCCGTGGCATTCAGGTTGAACAAGATATGCCGCGTGCTTTTGCATATGGTCATGTACCTTTGTATTTGGGGGTGGCGGCGACACGGCTGATTGAAAGGGTGGCGCCAACATGGCTGCCACTGTTTCCAGATGCGTGGCTGTTTACGGCCGATTTGCTCAACGGCCGTTCTGCGATTGAGTTCCAACATTTAACGGCCGTTGCCCGTGCCTTAACTGGATTGTTTGATCTAGCCACAATCTTTGTGCTGTTTCTCTTAGGGCGCAAACTGTTTTCGCCAGTGGTTGGTTTGTTGGCGGCCGTATTCCTTGCTATCAATGTGATGCATATCCAAAATGCCCACTTTTTCATTGTCGATCCCTATTTGGCGTTTTTTACGGTAACGGCCGTTTACTGCATGGTGCGCAGTACAGCCGGGGGCAACGTGGCCGGTGACAGGGGCAATATGCTCAACTTGCTGGCTGCGTCTGTTTTTGTGGGTTTAGCTGTGGGGGCTAAGTTTTCAGCGGTGCTGCTGGTTTTCCCGTTGTTCGTGGCGATTGTGTTGGGCGGTCGTGAAAGATGGGTTTGGCGTTTAGCAACGGCCGTATTGGTCGCTGTCCTCACGTTTGTTATTACCAATCCGTTTGCAGTTTTAGATTTTGGCTGTGAAGCCATATCTCCAGCGTTGCATTTGGGTCTCATCAATATTCCTGCGCTGGATTGGAAATCTTGTTATTTGGAAAACATCTTCACACAAGGCGCAATGGTACGTGGTGACGCCGATCTTGGATTTACACGCCAATATGCTGGTACCTGGCCGTACTTTTATTTTATTGAAATGCAGCTGCGTTGGGGTATGGGCTGGTTGTTGGGTCTTGTTGCTATTGCTGGCTTTGTTTGGGTTTGTGTCAGGATTGTACGCTATTTTTGGTCATTACCATTTCGCGAAGACGACGACAGTGCATTTCCCGCACGCGCTTTGCTCATTTTATTAGCCTGGACAATTCCCTTTTTCTTAGTAACGGGCGCATTTTACGTCAAGTTTATGCGCTACATGCTGCCAATAACCCCGTTTTTGATGTTATATGCGGCGGCCATGCTCTGGTCGCTGCGGGTGCGTATGGGGAAAGTTGTGATGGGTATTGTCATTACGGTTGTGGTGGGGGGCACGGCCGTCTATGCCATCGCCTTTGTTAACCTCTACAGCACTGATCATCCCTGGACGGCCGCATCTGAATGGGTTTATGAAAATATCCCGACAGGCACATTGATTCTCAGCGAACAATGGGATGATTATTTGCCCGCTACAATGCTGGTCGATGGTGAACTGCGCCAGCGCAGCGAATATCCTAATCAAGAATTGACCTGGCTAACAGGGCCAGACCAATTTGATGATGTCGATAAGCTAAACGCGAATTTAGAACGGTTGGCTGAGGCGGAGTATCTAACCGTGATGAGTAATCGTGTTTATGGGGTTGTGCCGCGCCTGCCGGAGCGTTATCCACTCTCCAGCCAATATCACCAACTGTTATTTGATGGCGAGTTGGGGTATGAGCCTGTTTTTGTGAATACACGCATGCCTAATTTGCTGGGTTTCAACTTTTATCCTGATTCCTTTGTATGGCCGGAGATACGGCCGTCGTCCTTTGTTGCGGATTATCTGGATACATTTCCCGGTGTAAATGGTGGCCGTTTTGATGAAAGCTTTACGGTTTATGACCAACCGCTGGTAACAATTTATAAAAACAATGCAAAGTTAACGGCTGCGGAGATGGGAGAATTGTTCGTTTTCGCGGATTTAGTACTATGTTGTCGCGTAGCATGGTGCATGGTGTTCAAACACCATGCTAAAACAAAAAAACTGCTCAAGCAGGTTGAGAAAATAGTGTGTTTCAACACACTTCCTTTTTAAATTAGCTGCTGATTTGAATCAGCAGTTCTGTTGTGTTACACTGTCCACATCAATAATATTCTCAAGTTGAAATAGCAAAAAAGTTGATTATGGCTTTATTAACCCCAACACCCACATCGAATGTTTTTTCATGGCCCGCTCAAGGGGAGTGGACCTATGCCGACTATGCCAGGCTGCCTGATAATGGTATGCGCTATGAAGTAATTAAGAGAGAACTATTCAATAGTCCCGCACCAACTACCAAGCACCAATTGGTCAGCCTCAATCTTGCCTCTGCTTTGCATCAATTCGTGAAAAAAAATAAATTAGGTGTTGTGTTTGAAGCGCCTACAGATGTGCTTTTGCTTGATTTGGCCTCTCCTGTGCAGCCAGATATTCTCTTCATTCCACAAGAAAAACGTTCAATGATCAAAGCGAACTTTATTGAAGGCGTGCCGGCATTGATCGTCGAAATATTGTCGCCAAGCAATCCTGAACATGATCAACAGCGCAAGTTTTTGTTGTATGCGCAAGCAGGGGTTGCTGAATATTGGATCGTCGATCCCACCAGTTGTGCCGTCGATATTTTTGTGCTGCGCGGCAATGCATATGTGCCTCTGGGACATTTTGGCCTGTCCGACACGGCCGTTTCTGAACTACTCCCTCAATTCCAAATCAAAGTCGCTGATTTTTGCACGCCCTGAATGAGTAATACCAATTCCATTTCATCACAAATAACGCAACCCCGCCACGGATTTGCACGGATTTGCACGGATTTCGTCTTGACAATTTGAAATCCGCATAAATCCGTGTGCATCCGTGGCAAAAACTAAAGCCCGGAGAGACTTTTGAACGCGAGTCCGAGTTCATCACAATCGACAAATCAAAGCCGCAAATACCTTTTCTTGACGGTATTTGTGGCCGGTATGAGCACCTTGGCAGTGGAATTTACCACCAGCCGTATGTTACAAACTGTCTATGGCACCTCCAATATTGTCTGGGCAAATGTGATCGGGCTGGTGTTGTTGTTCCTTACGCTGGGTTATTTTTTGGGTGGTTGGTTGGCTGATAAACGGCCGTACCCCACCACCTTCTACACACTCGTCAGCCTGGCTGGATTTGCCAGCGTTTTCTTTCTGCTGTTGACCAGCGTGCTGCTCAAATCGGCCGCTGCGGCGATGGCAGCCTTGAATATCAGCGCGATTGTTGGTTCTGTGGTCGGCGTTATTTTTGCGCTGGCGCTGCCAATAACGTTGATGGGCTGCATTTCTCCGTTTGCGATTCGTTTAGCCGTGCGTGACGTGGGCGAGGCGGGTCGCATTAGCGGTCGCATTTATGCCGTTTCGACTTGGGGCAGCTTGTTGGGCACGTATCTGCCAGTTTTGTTACTGATCCCATTGGCGGGTTCGCGGGCAACGGCCGTTATTTTCGGTAGCTTCTTACTCCTAATTGGCCTCATTGGTTTGTGGCGCAGCGACCGTCGCAGCGGTGTTTGGGGGCTGCTGCTGCCCTTGATATTGCTGCCATTTGTCTGGACGTGGACACAAGGCAGTGTAAAAGCATATCCCAATCAATTGTTTGAAACTGAATCTGCTTACAATTACATCCAGGTTGTCCGTGATGGTTCCTGCAACTATTTATTGCTCAACGAAGGCCAAGCGTACCATTCGTTTTATTGTGATGGCGGCGAAGTGCCGCAAGTGTCGGTGTGGAGCATGATGTTGGCAGCTCCCTTCTTTAATGCTGATCCAGAGCCGCCTGCCAATGCTGCTGTGATTGGCTTAGCCGCAGGCACGATTCCTAAACAATACACACGTGTTTACGGCGCGATTCCGATTGATGGCATTGAACTTGATCCAGAGATTATGCAAGCAGGGCGTGATTATTTTGAACTCAATGATCCTAATATCAACCTGATTGTGGGCGACGGCCGTTACCAACTCAACCGCCTCGACCAACAGTATGACGTGATTACCATCGACGCTTACAAAGTGCCCTACATCCCCTGGCATCTGACCACACAAGATTATTTCCAAGAAGTCGCTGCGCATCTGACTGAATCGGGTGTGGTGGCGATCAACGTGGGGCGTGCGCCCGACGACCGGCGCTTGATTGATGCGATGACGGCGACATTGTTGACAGTGTTCCCCAGTGTGCATGCCATCGATGTGCCTGGCACCTTGAATACGATATTGGTGGCCACGAACCAGCCGACAGATGCTGCAAATTTGGGGCGCAATTTGGCGCAGTTGGATACGGCCGTTGATCCCTTGCTGCGGTCTGTGCTGGAAACGGCCGTTGTCCACCAAGTCCCCATCAATCCCTCCGACGTCATCTTCACCGACGAACGCGCCCCCGTCGAAACCCTCATCGACTCCCTCGTCATCCGCTTCCTACTGCAATCTGGGCCTGACAGCTTGCCTGGGCTGGGGACATAA
>CAYGMR010000061.1:0-16289 GCA_964350725.1 uncultured Ardenticatenaceae bacterium
CTTCCCCAACGCACCCAAAACACAACCCACCTGGGTGCGCTATGGGTGCGTGCTCTCCGTATGGTGTGGTCATCAACACGGCTCACACAGAGCCACCTAATAACCACATTCATAGTTAAGGAGACACATCATGAAACGTTTTAAAAATTGGAAAACTGTTGCACTTGCCAGCCTCTTGCCCTTACTCGTGGCTTTACAACCCACACTCATTTACGCTTGCGAGGCGGCCACCTCACACGGCGGTTGTTAAACCCAACGCTCGCTTATGTCTAAACTCATAAGCACATTTAGAGAGACTGAGTTTTTACTAAAAAGCTTGGTCTCTCAAATTTAACTGCAAAATGCCCCATCAGAACCTGGCAGACCTATCAAAATCACTCTGCCGCTTGAGAAAAATAAAATGAATGGGATACTTTCCGTGCGTTGTCTATTACTTCACTTAGAATCTGTCTGAGTAACAGGTTCTACGCATCCACATCTGCGGACAGACTCAAATAATGGTTAATGGCATTTGCACGTTTGAGCAAGTGTGGATTTTGGATCGCTTCTGCCAACGCGACAGAGGTCATACTGTATTGTCTTGCGTGTTCTTTATTGCTCTCGCTCAAAAGCTCCGCCATGCCGATCAATACTGCACATTCAGCGCGCTGCAAACCGCTTTGTCGGGCGATTTTCAACGCTTGCCTATATAAAGATTCTGCGCGTTTCAGGTCTCTTTGTTCTCGCGTGGTTTCAGCCAAATTGAGCGTTGCTGTTGCCATTAAAGCCTGATTATCGATCGATTCTGAGATTCGTAACCCTCGCTCCAAGCTTTCGATTGCTAAGTCCGTTTCGCCCAACAAACTATAATTGCGGCCGAGGTTAGTGTAAATCTCACCTTGTCCACTTAGGTTACCACTTTTGGTTGCTAACTCAAGGCCAAGTTGCAAATAATATTGTGCGCCCATGTGGTCACCCTGCTCAGTCGCGATGATGCTAAGATTGTTTAACAGCAGTGCTTGTAGATGATAGTTATCTATTTGATTACAGAGCCTCAGGGCTTGCTCCATTGCGTGCTGGGCAGCGTGCAAATCGCCTTGGTGGTAACAAACAGAGCCAATGCTGTTGAGACTGTTGCTCAAGGCTTGGACGTTGTCTATTATCTGCCACGCGGTGCACGCTTGTTGCAACTGATCATGTGCATCGCTGTAGCGGCTTTGGATGTCATTGATAATACCCAGATGATGGTGACACCAGCCAATAATCGGTGTCGAATCGATGGCGTGAGCGATGTTGAGGGCGTGGGTGAGCTTCTCTGTGGCCAAATCGTATTGCCCCAGTCGCCACAGCGCTTCGCCCCATAACACATGCCCCATCCCTTCAGCCCAACGGTCATCCCCTTGTACAGCCAGTTTCAGCGCCGTTTTAAGCGTCTTAATAGCTGGACGATACTGCCCCAACCGATTTTGGAAACGCTTCCTCTCCAGACCAGCACGGGACGCCAAGGTAATGCTTTCAGTTCCCCAGGCTGCTGTCGTCCGCAGGGTAGTGCGCATTACCGCTTCCCCCTCCTGTGCCAACCCACGCAGTTGATAATAAATGGAGAGCGATGTAAGCCCAGCCATCAACAAATCAGCATTGTGCTGGGTTAAACCCGTGCGCCAGGCCTGGCGCACATTGTCAATGTCCGGTTGAATCACAGCTACCGAACGCTGCGGCGACTCCTTTTGCAGCGGTTCGGTATGTTGAGCCAGGAGGGTGAGATAGTAGTGGGCGTGTTTCTGTGGGGTGTTGTCGGTAGACGGCCGTTTTTCAGCCGCATAAGCACGTATAACCGCATGCAGCCTATAACGTTCTGCCGTGGCATCGTACATTAACAACGACTTCTCATCCAACGCAGTAAGGTGGGATTTCTGCACCTTTGCGATTTGCTGTGCGGCCGTTGCCGTGAAACCTCCGCTAAAGAATGACAGTCGCGCCAGTTGCTGCTGCAACACAGGCGTCAACGTGCGCCACGACATCTCAAAAACGATATGCAGCCCGCTGTGGCGCGGCGGCACATCGTGCAACGACGCCGCCAGCGCAGCGAATCCGTCACGCAATTGGTCTGCAATCGCCTGACACGTTGCACTGCGCGTGAGGGCCGCTGCTAATTCAATTGCCAGCGGCAGCCCTTCGACCATACGACAAATGGCGCGTATGGAAATCAGTTCAGCGGCCGCAAGCGTCCCCCGCTGCTGCTGCGCCCGCCGCGCCGCGAACAGCTCCACCGCGTCAGAAGGCATTTCGTCCGTATCGTGGGTCGCATAGCTCAACCCGCTCAGCGCAATCGTCCATTCAGCGCGTACCTTTAATGCCTCGCGCGACGTGATAAGCAGCTGCACATTTTCACAGCGCTCCACGATATCGAGAACAATCTGCCGACCCGCCAGCAAGTTTTCAAAATTGTCCAGCACGAGCAGCATCTGTTTGTGCTGCAGGTGATTCAACAATTGTGTGATGAGTGCGGCCGACCCGCTCAAGCGTAGGTCAAGGATGGTGGCAATTTCTATCGCAATCGCTTCGGCTAAGTCGTCATCAGCAGGGTCGATTTCGGTTAAATCAACCAACCAGACACCGTCGCGATACTGGCTGAGGCGACTGCGTGCGATGGTGGTGGCGAGGCGTGTTTTGCCCACGCCACCCTGTCCCACGATGGTGACTAGCCGACACCATGGTTGATCGAGGCGCACATGAATCTCTTGTTGGGCACTTTTGCGACCGAAGAATTGGTCGTAGGCTGCGGGCAAGTTATGCTGCGCGGTTTTAGCTTGGGGTAATTTGAGGGTTGGTCTTGGTCGTGCCTGCTGAATCAAAGCCGTCATCTCAGCAGATGGCGCAACGTTTAATTCCGTTTTCAGCAATTTAATGACGTGGGCATAGTGGGCAACCGCTGCTTGCATCTTGCCTTGCTCGATCTGTAATCGCATGAGCAGCATGTGGGCTTGTTCATCGAGCGCATCCACTTGCAGCCAACGCTGGGCAACTGCGCTGCCGAATTCAGCATCGCCCGTAGACAGCGCATATTGGCCCAGCTTTGTGTAGGCGGCGATGACCTGCTGGCGAATATGGGCGCGTGTCACCAGCATCCATTGTTCAAAATTTGGCGCATCGGGTAAGTAAAAACCAGCGAGGAAGTCACCGTGATAGCTGTCGAGTGCTTTTTGGAGGGTGTCGGCTTTTGCGGCCGTGTCGATTTGCCCGATTTCAGCCAGTGTCTGTAACAAAATGACCGCATCGACATGCTGGCAGATCTCTGGAGATAATGCCAGCGATTTGCGCGTGACCAGCAGCGCATCGCCAACCTGTTTGCGTAAGCGTGCTAGTGCGGTGCGTAAATTGCTGAGTGACTGTTGGGTGGTACGGCCGTCCCAAAGCAACTCAGCAATAAATTCACGCGAATGTGTTTGACCTGTTTGGGCTAGGTAGATGAGTAAGGCAGCCTCTTTCTGGCTGCGAAACCGACTCAAAGGCTGCCCGTTTTTGACTAGCAAAACTTGCCCAAGCAATGTAAACTTCAGCATTGCATTTCTCCGATGATTAGATCTGTCGCCTAATATACACGCATTTAGACTCTCTACCAAGAAATTCTTTCAGAGATCAGGTAGAATTACAATTGTTATGAAATGGTTAAAATTTTAAGGTTTGTTCACCTTGTCGCCACCATACCCACATGCTATAATGATTATCAGGTTTTCACTAAATGTGGGGGTCGTGCTTATAAATACCACCATATATAGCGATTTTTATCAACTGGAACAATGAACCCCCAAACCTGGGACTGACAGCAGTAAACACCGGAGTTAACAATGAATTGTCCATATTGCACACACCCAAAAACTCGTGTCATCGACACAACTCACGATTCGCGGGGTGGAACCCGCAGGCGACGTGTGTGTGATAGCTGCAACCAACGCTTCAGTTCCTACGAACGCCCAATTTTGGCAACGCCCCTACTTATTAAAAAAGATGGTACGCGTGAAGAATTTTCCAATGATAAACTCATCGCCGGGTTACGTGTGGCTTGTGCCAAACGTCCGATCTCAGCCGCTGATGTTGAACGCATCGTGGGTGAGATCGAGGCTGAATTACAACAACTCGGCCGTTCCGAAATCAGAAGTCGCTATGTGGGCGATCTAGCCATCAAAAAGCTCAAAGAAATTGACGAAGTCGCTTATATTCGTTATGCCATTGTTTATCTCGGTTTGGATGATCTGGATTCAATCCGTCTTGAAATCGACCGACTATTAACTGAATAACACCCAAATTTATTTTCAATGATCACCGGCAGTGCCAAATGGTGAAGCTGCGCGGTGATTTTTTGTGTTGCAGAGTGCCGTCAACACCAACTCGAACTCATAATCAAGGAGAAAAGGTTTATGTCAGAAAAACAAGCTGTAGCCAGCGCTAATTCAGTCAAGCCACACACGAATGGCAACGGCCGTTCCAAAATCACCCCACCTTCCGACAGCATCTACTTCAAAGTAGAAGTGCCGGAACAAATTGTGAAGCGCGACGGCCGTATCGTCGATTTTGAAACCGAACGTATCGCCAATGCACTGCGACGGTGTTACGCCAGTCTCGAAAATGAACCCCAAACGCCAGTCGAAGAGATTATCAAACAAGTCATCAATGTTGTCGCCGCCAAATACGATCTGCCAACCGTTGAAGGCGTGCAAGACATCGTAGAAATGGTTCTGCAAGCTTCGGGGGAATATGAAGCTGCTAAACATTACATTCTCTACCGCGCCGAACATGCCAAAATGCGCGTCCATCGTCCGGTGCCAGATGAAGTGCGCGACGCCTTTGCAGCTTCTGATAGTTACTTCCCGACCCAACTACAAAAATTTCAATTTTACGATAAATATTCGCGCTTTAATTATGATTTGGGCAGGCGTGAAACCTGGATCGAAACGGTGACTCGTTCCGTAGAATATTTACGCGAACTTTCTGAATACCGGCTGCCACAAGAGATCTATGATCGCATCCAGAAAAACATTTTAGAGATGAAAGTCATGCCCTCGATGCGTCTCCTGGCGATGGCAGGCCCAGCCGCACGACGTAACAACATCGCCATCTATAATTGCTCCTACATGCCCGTAGACAGCATCGACTCCTTTGTCGAGGCATTGATTATTTCTATGAGCGGCTGTGGTGTTGGTTTTTCGGTGGAACGGCAATATGTGGAACAATTCCCACGTATCGTCCGCCAGAGTAAAAATCCAGCAGCAACCTTTGTTGTCCCTGACTCTTCAGAAGGCTGGGCACAAGCTGTGCGCGTTGGCATCGAAGCCTGGTTCATGGGCGAAGACGTGATGTTTGATTATTCTGAGGTCCGTCCTGGCGGTGCGCCCTTGCGCGTGAAAGGTGGTCGGGCTTCAGGGCCAGAACCACTACGTAAAATGCTCGATTTTGCACGCACACGCATTTTGAGCCGGCAGGGCAGTTTCCTGCGCCCGCTGGATGCCCATGATATTATGTGTGCTGTCGGAGATGCGGCCGTTTCCGGCGGTGTGCGCCGTACGGCAATGATTTCTTTGTTTGACTATGATGATTTGGAGATGCGCCAATGTAAAGAGGGCGATTTCTGGCGTAACAACAGCCAGCGTTGGAACGCCAACAACTCCGCTGTATGGCCTGAGCGCGAACTCACCCAGGCTGAAATCACACGCTTTGTTTTGGATATGGTGGAATCTGGACGCGGTGAGCCGGGTATTTTTAATCGCAAAGCGGCCGTTGAAAGTCGCGTCGCACGGCGTGAAGCGGCAGAGTTCGGCACCAATCCTTGTGGTGAAATTGTATTGAGGCCGTATCAATTCTGCAATCTAACCAGTGCCGTCGCTCGGCATGATGACGATTACGAGAGTTTACGCGAAAAGGTTGAACTGGCGGCCATCATCGGCACGATTCAATCAATGGCCACTTATTTCCCCGGTCTGCGACCCGAATGGGTGGAAAACTGCCGTGAAGAACGGTTGCTCGGTGTTGATCTCAACGGACAAATGGACAGCAAGTTGGCACAAGACCCAGTGATACAAGAAAAATTGCGTGAGGTTGCAGTAGAAACAAACCGCACATATGCTGCACTTTTGAACATCAATCAGTCTGCTTCGGTAACGGCCGTTAAACCATCTGGTAATTCCTCGCAATTATTGAACTCCTCTTCCGGTTTACATTCTCGCTGGGCTGCCTATTACATTCGTAATGTGCGCGTGGGAACCCATACCCCGGTCTTAAAAGTGTTACAAGATGCAGGTGTGCCCATGCATCCAGAAAACGGTCAGAATGGTGATAATATCAACACTTGGGTGGTACATTTCCCAGTTAAATCACCAAAAGGTGCCCCCACGCGCAACGAACGTTCAGCGCTCGAACAATGTGACTATTGGCTGCAAAACAAGTTGCATTACACCGAGCATAATCCAAGCGTCACCATCACCTATCAAGAAAATGAAGTATTAGATATCATTCGTTGGATTTGGGAACACCAAGATAAGGTTGGCGGCATGGCATTTTTGCCAGCCTTCGACGCACAATATGATCAAATGCCCTATGTAGACATTACGCAGGCTGAATACAAAAAACGTGCCGCAGAATTCCCGAATATCGACTTTTCGAAGATTTATCGTTACGAAGAAGAAGATCTAACAACAGCGGCACAGGAATTCGCTTGTTTAGCTGGCGGATGTGACATATAATTCAATAAGTAATACAAACATATATTTCGTTTCTCGGCTGTAATATATTCTGTAAGGTATATGAGATTTAATATGACGAGATGAAATTGGATGAATTCACGTTAATAACATTCTTGAAAAATTTAATCTCAAAATCATCTTGACAAGAATCCTATTTCTATCCATAATTGGAATAGATGAATTTTTAGGGTAAAGAAAGCCAGCTATTCGAAATCCACTCAATCTTAGTATTATTAAGGAGAGAACTGATGAAAAAAATTTGGTCAAATGAGAAAATCAGTGAACGAGCACCATATGAGACTCCGGCCGTCATTTATGAAGGTCTGATTAGCACGCGTGCCGGGACAACCGTTTTAAATGTTGGTGACGGCGCAGCTGATCCAGCGGATCTTTTTGGTAGCGACTAGTCATTTATTCGTTTTTTAAACCAATCAATTTGGCCGCAGGTCATAAAACAACTTGATTTTACTTACTGTATTTTGTTTCTGTAAATACAGGCTTAATATTTTAGTTTGATTGGTGGATTAAAATGGTATTGGCTTAGTTAATTGTAAAAACGAGAGCCTGCAAATTGCAGGCTCTTTTTTTTGTTTAGGCCAATGCAAGAAGATAATGATCCCAGAAATAGATCGTTTTGGCATTGGCTTATCTATGCCCTCATAAGATCGTTTGGATCATTTATTATTGGGAATAGCCTTATTCGTCCGGTAACCGGCCAGGGCTAGGAAAAGGCCAATCGCGGAAATTCACTAAGCAATTATCGCTGTCAAACCAGTATGGTAATCGCTCCAAGCTATGGCCAGTTGGGATTAATTCTGAACAGCCAATATTATTGGGGAAAATCCCGCTACCATAGACTACAACATCAACAATGTTATCCCCCACCCCACGCAAAATCACTTCATCGCCTTGATTCCCAAGTTGTAAAATTGCGTCTGTATCGCCCCAGGTGGAATCATCAATGAGGTCAGCAACGGCCGTTTCGGTATCCACAATCTCAAAATCCGGCATAATGCCATATTCAGCATAAAATGCGGCAGCTGTGGTTGCCACGACCATGACTGCTCGTGGGGCCAACACCGTGCCAGCAGGAAAACGACGCACATCCTCAAAATCCGTGCGCGCAACCGCGTCTCCCAAACCAAACCCACTTATATCAATCGGAGCATTGGTTGGATTGACCAATTCGATAAACTCAGCCTCGTCTGGACCATATGAATCATACAAAACCTCGCTGATCAAAACATGGGTTGCAGGTCCCTCAAATTTGTTAAAAACAATCGGCAAGTAAACATCCAACGGATAATCATGCAAAAACATCTCAGATAAAATGGCAAACGCTTCATTGGATTGAATTTGGAGCACGAGTTCACGATTGCCTTTGCTCGACATTTCGCTGCCATTGAGGCTGCCGACATGCACAAATCCTTGGCCGTTGACTTCTACCAACACCATCTTGTTGTGAATGCCCAAACCAGCTGGATTGCCCAAATCACAGTGCAAACGCAACCCTTCACTACGTCCAATCCCATTTACATAGTCACAAGTTGCTTGATTGCTTACGGGGCTATCCGCGTCATTGAACAAGCTGTCTAACATCAGTTTCACAGTTGCGCCACGACGCGCGGCCTCAATGTATGCTTCCACACGCGGGCTGGGGTCTGTTATGGGGTTGCTATCTGTGGCTCCCCAATACGGCCGTTCCGACAACTGCTGCACCAAAACGGTGTCACTCTGACCTGCTCGACTTACTAAACCCAATAAACTATCTTCAGTACGCAAACTGTTATCAGGTGATTGCACAATTTCAAAGCCAAATTGCCCCTCGATCACAGTGGGCTGTGGATAACGCACCGTATAGGTAATGCCACCTGAATCTGAAGACGGCACATAACCAGGCGGTGGATTGCCATAGGTTGGGTGCTCAGCTTGCCAACGGAATATATCGGCATGATTCGCGGCGTCAGCATCACGGGTAAACAAGGCTTGCAAATGCGCCACCACGCCTGGTGCATCCGTTACCAACACGACGCCACGCCGCCCCCAGGTACCATCACTTTTATCATCGGTGGGCATACTATTTGGGCTCATATTTTCGCTGCTAACCACAACACGCTCACCATCAACAAGGATGTATTTGGCATGCATAAAACGATACCGATCAAAAATACGTTCGTCAGGCTCGTTGATCATAAAATAACATTGACCACCAGCATCTTCCAGCTCGCGACAAATATATTTCTCGTTGTCTGGCAAACCACCGCTGGGGCCACCTTCCAACAAAACTGTCACCGACACGCCGCGTTCGATGGCATTCAAGAGCGCATTTGCAATGCCAACATTCTCAAATGTGAGGCTGGCAATCTGCAGACTGGTTTGGGCTGAATTGATTTGCGCGGCGACAGTTTCAAAGGCGTTATCGGGGGCGATGGCGATGGTGAGTACGGCCGTTTCTGTGATCTTGGCTGTGTGAAAATAGGTGTCTAAATCCCAACCGGGATAGCGCACTTTGCGACCATTAATCACATCATCCAGAGCCTGTGCCCAATCGGCCGCCTGGTCACTATCGGCAATGGGCAAAGCAGTCAACTGATCACGCTGCCGGTACAAGATCTGTCCTTCCTTACTAAAGTTGGAAGAGACAGTGTAGGGCTGTAAAGCAGTTCCTTGCCAGCCTATCTGCGAACTATCCCCTGTGCCATAAACCAGTGCATCCACAATCTCGTCATCATTGTCCAATAAAACGACTTCGTCACCCGTATTGGCAAAACCAGGCCAACTCTCCAAAACAACATCCGGCAAAAATCCAAATTGGCGTTGAAAGGCTGTGGCATCGCGTGCAATCCATTGCACACTGCCAGGTGACAAAATAGTGCCAGCCGGAATAGTCGCGCCACTGCCGCCATCACTTAGCTGCCACTCACCGATATCAACGGCCGTTGCGCCCAGATTGCGTAAAGCCACAGCCTCATCACTGTCGTTGTTCTCCTGACCATCATACAAAACAGCATCGATGATAATTTCAGTAGGCGTATTTGAACCAACGGCCGTTGCGGCCGTATCTGTGTTGTTAGACAGGTTGCTTTCGGCTGATCCTGAGGTGACGCTGACTTGATTTTGTATAGTGCCCACAACTTGCGACCCAATCATCGCTGAGAATTCAAGCGTGGTTGAATCCCCTGCGCCTAATGACGCGGCTTCCCACACCAAAACACCCGGCTCAGTTTGTATGAAAGGGCCGCTGTTAGGAACATAAGTTAATCCAGCGGGCAAAGAATCGGTCACAACAATATCGTTTGCATCTTGGTCTCCCAGGTTTTGCAGGGAGATGCTGTAGCTAATACTGCTGTCGGGAACGGCCGTTGTTGGTCCCGTTTTTGTGACTGCGATATCTACACCTGAACTGCTGCCTGGATCACACAAATTCGCTACCCAGGCGCTGTTTGCACCGCCGTTGCCCAAACCTGGCGTGGCGTTGGCCGCGTCAGCTATTGTCCAATTTGCTGTTTGGGTTATATCAACGGCCGTATCGCCCACATAAGCTATACTTTCCGCCCCACCTGGGTGTAAGCCAGCGGGTGCAGTTGAAAAATCATGGGCTGTATTACCGCCAGCATCACGCAAATGCGGATTGTCGGCATTGTTACTATTTGAGAATGCTGGCCAGCCGCCGCTAAAATATTCAGAATTATGCGCCACAACCAGGGTGCAATCAGAGGGGTCAAAATCATCGGGAGGTAAAACCGTATCGCGATCATTACCATTGTAGATGACAAGTCGTGTGCCAGCAGACAGATTTTGCCATAACGAATTGGCCTCAAATGTGAGATCACCTGGGGAGCTGTCGCCTAAATCCCAACCATTCAAATCCAATGAATCGGCAACAAGCAGGAGTTCGACCCACTCTTTGCTGCCACCGGCACCTTGTGACCATTCATTGATAATAATGGATTCGGATGTGGGGGAATGAAACGTTTGCGCCTGTGTAAATTGGCGCGTGCCCACTACAAATATCATGATGGGCAGAACCAGAATAATGAGGAGCCAGGAAACACGTCGCTGCATGATACCCTCCTTGAAACAGAAACGGCCGTAAATCAGACGAGTGTGCTAAAAGAACATCATTATCATATATGTAATTGGGTGTTCAGACGGGAATTATTAAAAGGTTATTAATTTTTGGGGTAAGAAACGGCCTTGAAAAAATTTTTGCCCTGGATCTCACTAAACAGATGACCAAGACTCAAAAAAGCGACCCTCATCATCCACACCGACTGGATTTTTTAAGCGATCTAACCATAAATGCGTTTGATGTTCGGGCAGCACTGGCGTTTGAAACGCTACTTCAAACCGCTGCCGAGCTTGATAAACAAACGCTTTTTCCAAGTCGTTTAGATGCGGTTGCAAGAATTTTACACGCATATTTTCTGGAATCTCAAGCAAGGTAATCTGGACATAGGCGGCGCTTTGCTGTTTGTCCAAAACCTTGAAAATTCGTCCGGGCGACCAAACAGACAAGCCCCACTCAGGATGTTGGGAAAATATATCCAGCGAACGCGCATTTGATGAGATGATCAGATAGCGATGCTGTGCAGCAAAACCACCAAATTTGTAGGTTGCATCACAAAAAGTCGGCTCGCGAAACAGGATACCGACGCGGTACAGATCCAACACACGCGACGATAAGATTGTATCGCGATAATACGCTGAACAGTTGGCAAATGCCGTTTTCAATTCTTCTGAAATCATTGTGTCTCACTTGCTAAAATGGCGAGGAATTGTTTGTCTTCTTGGCTGAGGTCGGCGGTTAACAGCAAGTCAGGACGACGCTGCCAGGTACGTCGCAGCGCTTCTTGACGTCGCCAGCGTGCCAGGTTGGCAGCATGACCAGAACGCACGACAGCTGGCACAGACCAGGAACGAAAGGTTTCTGGCTTTGTGTAGTGTGGCCCTTCTAATAAACCTGTGGCGAAACTGTCGGTAACGGCCGCATCTTCTGCCCCCAACACATCCGGCAGCAAACGGGTGACGGCATCCACCAACACCATTGCAGCTAATTCGCCACCAGTAAGCACAAAATCACCAATCGAGATTTCATCTGTGACCAGATGTTGGCGTACCCGTTCGTCGACCCCTTCGTAACGGCCGCATAACAACAGCAGCCAATCGTGTTGGCTTAATTCCTGCGCGACTTGTTGGGTAAACGGCCGTCCTTGGGGTGTCAACAATATGATTGGTGGTGTCTGTGTGTTACCTGTTTCTTTTTGACCTTGGGCGATAGCAGCTTCAGCCACCGCAAAAATCGGTTCTGACTTTAACACCATGCCGCCACCGCCACCGTAGGGTGGTTCATCCGTCACGCGATGTTTGCCAGCCGCATAATCACGAATATTGTGCAGATTTACACGTAACCGCTCACTTTCCTGCGCACGACGTAAAATACTGGCGTTCAAATAACCAGGAAACATCTCTGGGAAAAGTGTCAGGATATCAAAGCGCATCCTCACTCCATATTTTGTAACGGTATTGGGTCTTGTTTGGGATCACATTCACCACAGTAAACAGCATCGGCGACGACGATTGCCTTGTACTCATCGCTGCTGGTGCGATAGGTATGGATGATGTAGGGCATTGTTTGCGCATGGGCTTTGCAGACAGCACGGCCACAAAAGCGGCAAGTCGCATGGGCGGTGCGTTCACAATGCCAGCATTCCATGGGAGGGTTACTCGGTTAATTCCAAATCTTTGGTGGCAAACAAATCTGCTGCTAGCAAAAACAGAATCGAAGCATACAAAAGTAATATGGCGGGTGCCAATGCCTGGGTGGGTGTGAATGAACCACTCAGCGTACCATCTAAAATCGCATGGAACGGCCAAAATACAGCGTTGAGCAATTTGCCCATGCCTTCTGTACCGCCATCGCGCAGCCAAGAAGCCAAACGACTCGCTAGAGCGGCTACCTGAGCAAATTGCACATTATAAAAAGCGCTGCTGAGACTGGCGATGAAGGTAGCCATCCAATTCATAAATGTTGTGTAAACTGTTTGGCCAATCAACAAAACAGCAATGATGCCATACACTATCACTCGCGACCAACCCGATGTGACGAGATCGGAAGCATGTAATGACAAGATGATGGCGAGGATATTGAGAGAAATCCATAAAGGGGGGATGTCCAACATGCGGCTGCTTAACTCTGGGCCATTGATTAGACCTAAGAGCGAGAGCGCTAGTTGTAATATCAAGGTGAAGCTAAGCGCACTGAGCATGACGGCCGTTACATATTCTACACGGCTCGGTAAACGCACAATCAGTGGATAGTTTTCAGCGCGATTGGCACGTGCAGCGATGGTGAGGGTTGATAAAAATGCGACCACCGCCCCAAAAGCGCCAATAACCAAGATATAATTGCCCATATCGGGTGTGGCTTGGCCGGGTGGAAAGAAGATAGCCCAATAAACCAGGGTCAAGATAATATAGATAATGCCAGCCAATGAGAAAAACAATGTACGTAAAAAATAAGTAGTGAGAACAATTATGCGCTGGCTCATTTGACCGCCTCAGCATAAATCTCATCTAGCGTGATTCGCTGCTGTTCAACGCGCAAGACATCGTAATTACGATTAAGTACAAGCGTGAGGATATGGCGGCGCAACTGCATGGCTTCATTGTGTAGGGTCACCACTTCACCTTCGACTTCAATGCCTGGATGTAACGAAAGCAGCAACGGCCGTAACCCTTCTAAATCTTTGTCAGCGTAAATGCGCACATACGGCCGTAAACTCAAGGCTGCGGCCACGCTATTTTGATAATGTATCTGCCCTCTGTTCAGAATGACCAACTGTGTACACACATTTGTTACTTCTTGTAATTGGTGTGAGCTGAGGATAATTGTTTTGCCCCCAGCGTGCAATTCTTTGATATAGCTGTCAATTTCCATCTGGCCTTCCGGATCAAGACCATTGGCCGGTTCGTCTAACAAAAGCAAAGGGGGATCGCCAAGAATTGCTTGTGCCAGGCCGAGACGCTGACGCATTCCTTTGGAAATATGGCTTATTTTTTTATTGGCAGAATCTAACAAATTGACCCGTGCCAAACTTTCCATGACTACACGTTCAATATCATGACGTGGAATATTGCTAGTGGCAGCCATCAACTCTAAATATTTGCGGACTTGCAACTGATTTGGGAAGAGTAAGCGTTCTGGTTTATACCCCACAGTGGGCCAGCCTTCCCCATTTGGGAAGAGGCCACCCGAAGTTGGCGATATTAGACCCGCAACCAATTTTAACAGGGTCGTCTTACCCGCGCCGTTTGGCCCCAACAGCCCAAAAGCTTCGCCGCGTGGCAGCTGCAAAGAGACATTGTTTAATGCTGTTAGCGCATAATATTTCTTGGTGACTTTATCGAGTGTAATCATAATTTTTTCAGCGGCTGTTAGTTTATCACAGCCCCAATTTGGGGCAACACAGCGTGTCCATTAATAACCTGTCGACTCATTTCAGCTTTCTTTTGCGCTTTGTTATAATCTGCGCATTCTTTGATCACCTTTTTAGCTCTGGATTGTCCAGGTTAGGATAAAATTATGCAATACACACAATTTGGCGAAAAATTTACGGCCGTTTCCGGCATTATGCAGTTGATGCACGATTTGGGCACTGCCATGGCAGGCAGCGATGAGATGATTATGCTGGGCGGTGGCAATCCCAGCTATATTCCGGCGGTGCAAGCACTTTTTCGGGAACGGATGCAGGCCATTCTGGACAATGGAGATGAGTTCGAACGTCTCATCGGGAATTATGATCCACCACAAGGGTTTGCTGCTTTTAATACGGCCGTTGCCGAGTTAATGCGTGACGCTTATGGCTGGGACATCTCGGCCAAAAATATCGCCTTGACAAATGGCAGCCAGACCGCCTTCTTTTACCTCTTCAATTTGTTAGCAGGTAAATACCCAGACGGCAGCCATAAAAAAATCCTGCTGCCCTTAGCTCCCGAATATATCGGTTACGTCGATGCAGGCATTGATGCGGATATTTTTGTGGCTCAAAAGCCGCAATTCGAGTTCTTTGATGAACATACATTTAAATATCGGGTTGATTTCGATAATTTAGTCATTGATGACAATATCAGTGCCATTTGTGTTTCACGCCCGACGAATCCAACGGGCAATGTATTGACCAATGGCGAAATCGAACATTTACGGCGTCTAGCCCGCGAACATAACATTCCGCTGATCATTGACAATGCATATGGCGCACCATTCCCCAGCATCATCTTCAACAATGTAACACCCGTGTGGGATGAAAATATTATCCTGTGCCTAAGCTTGTCTAAATTAGGATTGCCAGGCACACGCACAGGCATTGTGATTGCAAGTGAAGAAATTGCAACGGCCGTTGCGCGTATGAATGCTGTGGTTAGTTTGGCACCAGTCAGCTACGGCGCAGGTCTGGCGCTGGAAATAATGCGCAGCGGCGACATCATCGACATCAGCCACAACTTAATTCAACCTTTCTACCAGGAACGTGCCGAAACGGCCGTTGAGTGGGTGTGGGAAGCGTTAGAAGGCACCGATTTTTATCTTCACAAACCAGAAGGGGCGTTTTTCTTCTGGTTGTGGTTCAAAGGTTTGCCCATCACCTGTGCTGAATTGTATGAACGTCTCAAAGATCGTGGTGTTCTCATCGTGCCGGGTCATTATTTCTTCCCCGGTCTCGATGAAGCGTGGGATCATAAACACGAATGCATCCGCATGAATTACACGCAAGAAGAACACAAAGTCCGCGCTGGCATCCGCATCATCGGCGAAGAAGTCAAACGCGCCTATACTGAAGCACAGCTTACAAACACGCCCGTTTTAGTTTAAGCAAAAATCTGCCACAGATTAGCATGGATTTTGATGCATAAAACCATATCCGCGAATTTCCGCGTCAATCCGTGGCGAAAAAAAGGTAATAGTAATCTACAATGTTGAAACGTTATTGGTATTTGGTATTTGTTCCGCTTGTTTTATTTGGGGTTCTTCTTTTGGTGGCACGTCGACTTGTGGCGCAGCGCAGCGAACTACCCGAGGCTGTTGTAGCACGTGGGATTGTAAACGGCCGTTTGGCTCCCTGCCCCGCTTCCCCCAACTGCGTCTCCACACAAGACACAGATGAAACACACGGCATGGACATGTTGCCTCTAGGCGATGACATCGACGCAACACGCGCCGACATCAATCAAATCCTGCGTGACATGCCCGGTGTCACATTTGTTACCGTCAATCCAGACTACATCCACGCCGAGTTCCGCAGCCCAATTTGGGGCTTTGTCGATGATGGTGAATTTCAATTTGATGCAGAAAATGGGGTAATCATCTTCCGTTCAGCATCACGCCTGGGGTATGGCGACATGGGTGCCAATCGCAAGCGCATGGACGCAATCAAGGATCTATATCTACAACGAATTTAGGAGGGAACGAATTTACCTTTATAAAAATTCATCCCCTCCCTCGTCCACAATTATCAGCAAAACATGCGTTATTTTGTTCTAGTAGCAGAGGTATCCTTACCTCGCCACTGGGAAACG
>CAYGMR010000062.1:0-16200 GCA_964350725.1 uncultured Ardenticatenaceae bacterium
CACTCAAAAGCGCCTCGTCGCCGCTTAAACCTTCAGCTTCTGCTTGTTCAATTGCTTGCAACATACGTTCATAATCTTTGGGCATCACCTTCACAAACTGCGGCCATAATTCATCCCATTGCCCCAAAATGTTCCAAGCGACTTGACTGCCTGTATGGAATGCATGTTGCCAGATCATATCATTTAACTCTTGCATATCGGCCGCATTTAGCGGCTGTAAATTGACCATTTCAAGGTTGCAGCGTGTGGCAAAATCGCCTTCTGTATCCCACACATAGGCTGCGCCACCCGACATACCAGCCGCAAAGTTGCGCCCGGTCGGGCCAAGTACGGCCACCAGACCACCTGTCATATATTCACAGCCATGGTCGCCAACCCCTTCAACAACCGCACGCACCCCACTGTTACGCACAGCAAAGCGCTCTCCGGCAACACCCCGAATATAGGCTTCACCACTTGTGGCCCCATAGAAAGCAACATTGCCAATGATAATATTTTGTTCAGGCACAAAAGTGGAGCCTTCTGGTGGACGCACGATGATTTTGCCACCCGACAAACCTTTGCCGACGTAATCGTTGGCATCGCCATCCAGATAAAAAGTCATGCCTTTTGGCATGAAAGCACCGAAACTTTGTCCGGCTGATCCATGAAAATGCAGTTTGATCGTATCTTCTGGCAGCCCTTCCGCGCCATAGCGGCGTGAAATTTCACTGCCGGTAATGGTGCCAACGGTGCGGTGGATATTACGGATAGGCAGGGTTGCTTCTACTTTTTCTTTACGTTCTATGGCGGGTTCGCATAGTTTTGACAGAACCTGCACGTCGAGTGAATTGTTCAAGCCATGATCTTGGACGACGGTTTGATAACGGCCGTTTTCCTCTGCGACTTCGGGTTGGTACAAAATCTTGGACAAATCCAACCCCTGCGCTTTCCAATGGTCAACGGCTTTACGCATGATTAATTTGTCGGTACGGCCGATCATCTCATCTACTGTGCGGAAGCCTAGCTGTGCCATCATTTCGCGCATATCTGCGGCGATAAAGTGCATAAAGTTGATGACATGCTCTGGCTTGCCGGCGAAACGTTTACGTAGTTCAGGGTCTTGTGTGGCGACACCAACAGGGCAGGTATTTAGCTGGCAAACGCGCATCATGATACAGCCGATAGAGACCAAAGGCGCTGTCGCAAACCCATACTCTTCTGCGCCCAAAAGTGCGGCCACAATCACATCACGGCCGGTTTTCATTTGTCCGTCGGTTTCGATGCGCACGCGGCTGCGCAGGTTGTTGAGAATCAGGGTTTGGTGTGCTTCAGCGACACCTAACTCCCAGGGCAGGCCTGCATGTTTGATGCTCGACTGCGGTGATGCGCCTGTGCCGCCGTCATGACCGCTGATTAGAATCACATCGGCATGACCTTTGGCGACTCCGGCGGCAATGGTACCGACGCCAACTTCAGAAACTAGTTTGACATTGATGCGTGCGCGTGGATTGGCGTTTTTTAAGTCATAAATGAGCTGCGCCAAATCTTCAATCGAGTAAATATCATGATGCGGCGGTGGCGAAATTAAACCGACGCCTGGAGTCGAATGGCGTACTTTGGCAACCCAGGGATAAACCTTGTGGCCGGGCAATTGACCGCCTTCGCCCGGTTTGGCTCCTTGCGCCATCTTAATCTGAATTTCTTCGGCATTCACCAGATAATTGCTGGTAACGCCAAAACGACCAGAAGCGACCTGTTTGATTTTGCTAATGCGATTATCTTGGAAACGTTCTGGGTCTTCGCCGCCTTCGCCAGTGTTGCTCTTGCCGCCGATGGTGTTCATGGCGATGGCGAGGGTTTCATGTGCTTCTTGGCTGATGGAGCCATACGACATCGCGCCGGTTTTGAAGCGTGTGACAATGGATTCTATCGGTTCCACTTCGTCGAGCGGAACAGCATTTTCGGGGTCGACATTGAATTCGAGCAGCCCGCGTAGTGTGGCGATTTCTGTGCCGGTTTCGTTAACGGCCGTTGCATATTTTTTATACGCTGCATAATCCCCGGTGCGCACAGCATGTTGCAGACTGTGGACGGTAGTGGGATTAAAGAGGTGATATTCGCCGCCTTCGCGCATCTGGAAACGGCCGCCGACATCCAGTGTGTGACCATTGGCCGAGCGTTCTGGAAAAGCATTTTTATGCCGGATAGCGACTTCTTGCGCGATAACGTCTAGCCCAACGCCTTCGATACGAGTCGGTGTGCCCACGAAATATTTGTCGATGACTGCACTGTTGAGTCCTAAGGCTTCAAAAATTTGTGCCCCACGGTAACTGTGAATCGTTGAGATACCCATCTTGGACAAAATTTTGGTAACGCCTTTGTTGATCGCCTTCACATACTTTTTGACAGCATCTTTGTAGCTAATGTCAGTCAATAGGCGCTGCTTAATAATGTCGCCCAGAGTCTCAAAAGCCAGATAAGGGTTGATTGCCGATGCCCCATAACCAAGCAAAACTGCAAATTGGTGGACTTGATTGGGCTCGCCGGATTCGACAATCAAGCTAACCTGGGTGCGTGTCGTTTCACGAATGAGGTGGTGATGGAGCCCTGAAGTTGCTAACAGCGCGGGGATTGCAGCATGGTCCCGGTCGATGCCGCGATCTGACAAAATAATCAGATTAACGCCGTCGGCAATAGCTGCACTGGCTTGCGCATACAACGCTTCCATAGCGGCTTCCAACCCAGCAACACCAGCGGCTACAGGATATAAAATTGGTAAGGTTAATGATTTGAAGCCCGGCAATGTGATATTGCGTAAACGCAAAATATCTTCATTGCTGATGATGGGTGTCGAAACCTTGATTTGGTGTGCGTCAATTTGGGTGGTATCGAGCAAATTGCTTTCGGACCCCAATAATGTTTCGGTGCCGGTGACCAATTCTTCGCGAATGGCATCAATTGGTGGGTTGGTGACCTGAGCGAAAAGCTGGCGGAAGTAGTTGTAGAGTGATTGTGGTTTGTGTGAGAGCACGGCTAGTGGCGTGTCATCTCCCATGGAACCGAGCGCTTCGACACCACGTTCAGCCATTGGTGCCATGATGAGGCGCAAATCTTCGAAGGTGTAACCAAAGGCTTGTTGGCGTTGCAGGATGCCGAAATGGTCGATTGCTGGTTCTGTGTTTGCTGGTAAAGGCAAATCTTCCAAAGGCACCATATTATCGTCGAGCCATTCTTGGAAAGGATGTTCGGCGGCGTAATGATTTTTAAGTTCGTCGTCGCTAATGATGCGTCCTTGGGCTGTGTCTACAAGGAACATACGACCCGGTTGCAAGCGTCCTTTTGTGAGCACACGTTCGGGTGCAATATCAAGTACGCCGACTTCTGAGGCCATGATGACAAGGTCGTCCTTGGTGACGTAATAACGCGACGGCCGTAACCCATTGCGATCCAATACAGCACCCACAACTGTACCATCGGTGAAGGCGATGGATGCGGGGCCATCCCACGGCTCCATCAAGGCACTGTAATATTCGTAAAAAGCACGTTTTTCAGGACTCATGGTTGTATGTTTGGACCAGGGCTCTGGGATCATCATCATGACGGCTAGCGGCAACGGCCGTCCTGCCAAAACGAGAAACTCCAAAGCATTGTCAAACATGGCCGAATCAGAGCCTTCCGTGCGAATGATGGGGAAAATACGTCTGATATCAGAGCCGAATAAATCAGATTCAAGCGCGGCTTCACGTGCCTGCATCCAATTGACATTGCCCTGAATGGTATTGATTTCGCCATTATGATTGATATAACGGTTCGGATGCGCACGATCCCAGCTGGGGAAGGTGTTGGTTGAAAAACGACTGTGAATTTGGCCGATAGCGGACTCGAAGGCTGGGTCAGATAGGTCGGGATAAAACGACCGTACTTGTTCTGCCAGCAGCATGCCTTTATAGACAATTGTTTTGTAGGAAAGGCTGGCGATATAGAAGGAGTCACACGGATTATTTTCGCGGGGTGCGTTTTCAGCGAGTTTGCGAATGACATAGAGCTTACGCTCAAAATCCATGGGGTCTGTTATTTGGGGGTCTTTTTGGATGAAGATTTGGCGGATGAAAGGTTGGGCCGCAACGGCCGTTGCACCCAGCGAACTGTTATCGGTCGGGACTGTGCGCCAACCCAGACAGGTTTGTCCTTCGGCAGCGACGATTTGTTCGAAGCGTTGTTCGCACTGCTGTCGCTGCACCGCATCTTGCGGCAAAAATACCATACCCACGCCAAAATCGCCCGCGTCGGGTAAATTAATTCCTAAATCTTTGGTTGCTTTTGTGAAAAATTTGTGTGGGATTTGGGTAAGAATACCGGCACCATCGCCGGTGTTTGGCTCGCTGCCCGCTGCGCCGCGATGGCTCATGTTTTCAAGCACAGTCAATGCGTGGTCAACAATGGCGTGTGATTGTTGACCTTTTATATGGGCAACAAAGCCAGTGCCACAAGCATCATGCTCAAAACGGGGATCATATAGTCCTTGTTGGCTGGGCAGTCCTTGGACTTTTGAGTTGTGTTGTCGCTTCATCCGCTTCCTTCCTCTCAATCAAGTTGGTAATGTATAACCTATGCAAGTTCGCACAGGTTTTGATTTGGCTTTTTCCTCTTTCGCCACAATACTCATGACGCATTGCGCCATTTAAGTGTCAAGTATACTGAGAAACGGCCGTTGTTGGAAAGGGACAGAATTACAGAAGTTAAAAACTGTTGCTTGTACAACATGCACAGCGACATCCTTAAAGAGCTGCTTTACAGCAGGTTCGATTACGTGGTGTCCTAAAAACTGCACAATGATTCCTGTATCTATTTTGTATGAAATGACAGGTTGCGTCTTTTAGGATAATCGTGTAAATTTTTACACAGATTTAAACAACTGAATTAATTTGATAGGCCAAGCCGCCTTTTCTTGCAGACTTTGTGACAGTTTTGTCACCAGTAAGCAAGAAAAGGCGGCTTTTTATTTTTTAGGAGAAGGACATGATGTTGAAATTAGGATTGAAAAACAAACGATTACGCAAAGTGTTGGCAACGGCCGTTGCCTTGACAGTCGTAGCATTACTAACTGCTACCGCTTTTGCCCAAGATGAAGTCACCGATCAAATCATTATCCAGATCGATACTATTTGGTTATTTATTGGTTCATTTTTAGTATTTTGGATGCAGGCTGGCTTTGCCATGGTCGAGAGCGGTTTTTCACGCGCCAAAAACGCCGCCAACTTGCTCATGAAAAACCTGTTGGACTTTGCGCTTGGGACCCTGGTTTTCTTCGCCTTTGGTTTTGGCATCATGTACGGCACTTCTGTAGCAGGCCTTTTTGGTGCCAGCAACTTCTTTCTTTCAGAATTAGACCCAGGTGCATTGGATGCGTATAGTTGGGTTGATTTCCTCTTCCAGCTTATGTTTGCGGCTGCGGCTGCAACCATTGTCTCTGGTGCTGTCGCCGAACGTTTGAAGTTCAAATCATATCTGGTTTACAGTGTCATCATGACCGGTTTGATCTATCCTATTTCTGGTCATTGGATGTGGGGTGGCGGCTGGTTAGCTGAATTAGGTTTCATCGACTTCGCTGGCTCGACAATCGTTCATGCTGTCGGTGGCTTTGCAGCTTTGGCTGCGGCTTGGGTATTGGGCCCGCGTATTGGCAAATATAACAAAGATGGCAGCAGTAATACGATTCCAGGACACAGCCTCACCTTGGCTGCTTTAGGTGTCTTTATTTTGTGGATGGGTTGGTATGGCTTCAACTCTGGGAGCACGTTGTCCGGTATGAATCCCGGCATTGCCTATATTGCCGTAACGACGACGTTGGCTGCTGCTGCTGGGGTTTCATCGGCATTGATTATTAACTGGGTCAAGGCGGGACATCCCTCGACAGAAATGGCCTTGAATGGTGCCTTGGCTGGGTTGGTCGCCATTACTGCTGGCACAGCCAGTGTCACACCTGGCGCAGCTATTATTATTGGCTTGATTGCTGGTGGCGTATTGGTATTTGGTTTGGATTTAGTCGAGCGCGTGTTTAAGGTTGACGATCCGGTTGGGGCGGTTGCCGTACATGGTTTTAATGGCCTCTGGGGCACGATAGCGGTTGGTTTATTTGCCGCACCCGCCGTGGGCTCACTGACTGACATGGGGGCTGTTGCCGGACTATTTTACGGAGGCGGTTTTACACAGTTGGGTATTCAGACTATGGGCACCCTGGCTGTTGCTGCTTGGGCATTTGTCACCATGGGTCTTGTGTTTGTTGCTATGAAAGCCACCATTGGCATTCGTGTTTCGCCCAAAGAAGAGTTGGAAGGTTTGGATATATCTGAACATTTCACCTCCAGTTATCCCGAATTTGGCCCCGCTGCGGCTGATGTTGTAGCGACTTCTGGGGATTAGATTAAAAAAGGAACACAGAGAGACACAGAGAAGGCATGGAGCTTCACAGAGGATTTGGAGAGAAAATAGTATCTCCTAAACTCCGTGTAACTCTGTTTCTTCTCTGTGTAACTCCGTGAAATTTTACGAGACAAACTTATGAAAGTTAAGCTAGAACGTAACACAGGCCATGATTCAATGGCCAATCCTTATTCTATTGAGTTAGAAGTTGTACATTCAACCATAGATGCCGGCTCAGTTTTTAACATTCCTGTGGCACTGGGTTACACAATCAGTGGCAAGAAAAAGTTCACGGCCGAAATTTGTGGTTTTCATGTTGAGGCTGATACACCCAATGAGATGCCCAGTTTAGTTGGTCGCTTGGCATTTAATCTGATTCGTTTATCTCGTTTTCCGAGTTATGTGTTTATTGCTCGTGAGGCGGGTGAGGTATATCCAGTTTATACGCAAGGAAATGAAGTTTTTGCAACTACGCCCGGCGGGCCGATTTTTAGCCATGTTGAATTGGCGAAAGTTCGTGAATATCTGTCTGACTATTTGAATACTGTGGGCATTATTGGCGAGGAAGGCGTAGACGATAAATTGCATGTGCGTGGTGTCAACCTGCATACGCTTGGCCTGCGTCGTCCGATTTTGTATTTGAAAAAGCGTGTGCCGGATCAAATCGATTTTTGGGCACCGGTCTTTGAATCTGGTGATGGTCAGAAAATTTATACGTATGCGGCGAGTAAACGACGCCAGGTGCCTAATTCTGATGGTAAAGAGGTTTTGGCTTTACGGGAAGAGGTGGCGCGCGCTTTGAAAGCAGACGGCCGTCTCCAAAACCAATTTGATTTGCGTCCCGATCGACTGATGCCAGAACGTTGGCAGCGTTTGCAAACGACATTGATGTCCCAGGGTGCAATTAATGTCAATGGTCAACATTTAGATTTATATAACTTGGATAATCTCTGGATTGCAGTTGAGCCGCGTGAAGATGAAGACCGTTATGGCCTTTTTGTAGGCAGCAGCATGGAAGATGTCTTAGACCGTGTCAAAGTTGATTATGATCGGCGTGAAATTGGAATGGAAACGGCCGTTGTTAGTTAAAAACTGGCAGTTAAAAACAAGCCGCTTTAGGCCGGTTTCCTGACCGCGCCTGATAAGTAAGACTGCAAGACGCCTGTGCTATCAACGACTAAGAAAATAAACACAAGCGCCTCGCAGCACCAGGTAGCCTAACTACCCAACTATACATTTTATCTGGTTATAAGGAGAGTACAACCAATGAGTGGAAATGAAGCAAGACTAAAAGCAATATCAGCAGTAATTAATTATCAACCCATATCCGCACCGCTAAATTTCGCAGAAACGTCAACCGGCGATTTATTTGCGTCAAATGTTTTCAGTACATCGGTAATGAAGAAACGCCTGCCCAAAGCTGTATACAAATCATTGTTAAACACCATCGAAAAAGGTGAAAAACTGGATACGTCGACAGCCGATGTCGTGGCCACAGCCATGAAAGATTGGGCTATTGGCAAAGGCGCAACGCATTACGCCCATGTCTTTTATCCGTTGACAGGACGCACCGCCGAAAAACATGACAGTTTCCTGTCGCCTAATGGTGGTGGCAGTGCAATCGCTGAGTTTTCAGGTTCACAATTGATTCAGGGTGAACCGGATGGCTCTAGCTTCCCGACAGGCGGCATTCGCCCCACGTTTGAAGCCCGTGGTTATACCGCTTGGGATGTGACCAGCCCGGCCTACATTTTGGAAAACCCCAATGGCACGACCCTATGTATTCCGACAGCGTTTGTCTCCTGGTCTGGTGAGGCTTTAGATAAAAAGACACCAGTATTACGGTCAATGAAGGCACTTGATGAACAAGCCCAACGTATCCTCAAATTGTTTGGTGACGATGACGGCGCGATGGTAACCGCGACTGCTGGTCCTGAGCAGGAATATTTCCTAATTGACCAAAACTTTTATTATGCCCGCCCCGATTTATTGACGGCCGGTCGTACGTTGTTTGGCGCCCCGCCGCCCAAAGGCCAGGAATTTGATGACCATTATTTTGGCGCCATTCCAGAACGTGTTTTAGCCTGTATGCTTGAAGTTGAACGCGAACTGTTCAAACTCGGTGTCCCCGTAAAAACACGTCACAATGAGGTTGCCCCTTCACAGTATGAAGTTGCTCCTGTTTATGAAAACGCCAATGTTGCTACCGACCACCAACAACTGTTGATGACTACGTTGGATAAAGTTGCCCAGAAATATGGCCTAGCGGCGATCATGCATGAAAAACCATTTGCTGGTGTGAATGGATCGGGTAAACACGTTAACTTCTCGTTTGGTAATGCAACGCAAGGAAACTTGTTAGAGCCAGGTGACAGCCCAGACGAAAATGCGCGCTTCCTGATATTCTGTGCGGCTGCTATCCGCGCCGTCGATAAGTACGCATCTCTATTGCGTTCAGTTATCGCGTCAGCTGGCAACGATCATCGTTTGGGTGCAAATGAGGCGCCACCAGCAATTATCTCAATCTTCTTGGGTGACCAGTTGAGTGGGATTTTTGAACAAATAAAGGTTGGTGGTCCGAAGCCGGCCATATCACATGATTTCTTGAATATTGGTGTTGATACATTGCCGCCACTGCCCAAACATGCTGGTGATCGCAATCGTACCAGCCCCTTTGCCTTTACTGGCAATAAGTTTGAGTTCCGTGCTGTGGGCTCCAATCAATCAATTGCCGGTCCGTTGATGGTGTTGAATACAATCATGGCTGAATCCCTCGATTTTATTGCTACCAAGTTAGAAAGCGCTGAAGGAGATTTCGATCAAGCTGTGCAAGCTGTTTTGCATGAGATCATCGTTGACCATGACCGCATCATCTTCGATGGAGATGGTTACTCAGAAGAATGGCATAAAGAAGCGGAAGAAGTGCGTGGCTTACCTAATCTGCGTACGACTTATGATGCATTGCCAGAAATTGCCAGTCCAGAAGCAATTGCGCTCTTTGAAAAATATAACGTAATGACCGCACGCGAGGTAAAAAGCCGTCTGGATGTGTATCTGGAACAATATGTGATGGCGATCAATGTGGAAGCCAATTTAACAGTTGAAATCGCGCGTACAATGATTTATCCAGCAGTTGCACGCTACCAAGGTGAATTGGCCAGTTCATTAGCTAATCTGAAGGCAGTTGGCATCGAAGGTGATAGTGAGCTATTAAGTGAGATCGTGTCTTGCAGCAAGGCGCTGCTGGGTGCCGTGAATCAATTAGAAAAACTAAATGGTCATCACACCGACAGTTTGCTGGATGAAGCTAAGCATGCATGTTTTACGGTGATTCCTGTGATGGCAGAAGTACGTAAAATTGCCGACACACTGGAAAATTTGGTAGCCGATGATATGTGGCCGCTACCTACCTATCAGGAAATGCTCTTCATAAAATAACCTAATTGGGCACAAGTTGACTCAATTTGAATGTTTTTAGCCGTAAAAAAGCCCTTCCAATATGTTGGAAGGGCTTTTTCTTAACTATTGTACCTATTCAGGGGTACACACGAGATTTGTCATATTTGGTCTGGTAGTGATGCAACCTTGACACAAAATTTGACAAATCTACTCGACTAACCTGTACAGTTATTAACTGTTTACCTTTACGAATAGAGGGAGTTGCGTAGAATATGAAGATGGTAACGCAAAAAACATTTACACGGCCGCAAGTATTTGCAGCTTTACGTGTGATAGCACAATCCTTGAGCACTGCCTGGGATTTGGATTCAACTTTAGACTTAATTGCGTACAAAACAACTGAGGTGATGCATGTCGATAGCTGCACGATCTATTTGCTCGATCCGGATGGAGAGACTTTACGCTTGCAAGCTTCAACGGGCTTGTCTAAGCGGGCATTAGGTCGTTCAACGTTGCATATGGGCGAGGGCATGACGGGTTATGCGGTGGCACGTAATCGTGCGGTGTTTGCCGCTGATGCACAGCACGATCCGCTGTACAAATTGGTGGATGAAGCTGAAGAAACCCGTTATCAATCGCTGTTGGCTGTTCCACTGGTGATTGAAAATAAACCTATTGGCGCCATGAATGTACAAACGGTAGAGATGCATCTGTATACGCCGGATGAGGTGGAAGTGCTGACATTGATCGGCGATTTGGCAGCGGGTACATTGGTGCGGGCACAGTTGCATGATAAGCAGGCGCGTCAAATTGAAGAGCTGCGTACGCTGGCAGAAGTGAGTGAAGCTGTGACCTCGCCCCAATATTTACATGATATTTTGGATATCGTTTCTGAAATGGCGGCGCAAGTGATGGAAGCGGCAATTGTCCTGATTTATTTATTGGATGAATCGGGACAATTTTTAGAGCGGCATACGGGACCCTTGCGACCACATATCGCCCGCCGTCAAATTCCTGTTGCTGGCGGTACGTTGGCCCAGGTTGTTGTATTTGGGAAGTCGATTTATGTGCCTGATGTGCATGTGGATATTGCCCATGAAGAGCGAGATCTTGCTGTGCAGGAAAGTCTTGTATCTTTGTTAGCTGTGCCGTTAAGAGTGCGTGATCGGGTGATTGGGGTGTTGAATTGTTACACGGCCGTTTCCCATGAATTCACACCTGAACAAGAAACACTCCTGACTACGCTTGCCAATCAAACCGCCTTAGCAATCGAAAACGCACAACTGGTTACGAATACGGCCGTTGTGCGTGAAATGCACCATCGCATCAAAAATAATTTACAAACTGTTGCCATGCTCATGCAAATGCAAATCGCAGAAGCAGACCGATTGGATGCAAGACAAGTATTAGAAACCAGCATTCAGCGTGTGCGCAGCATCGCAGCCGTACATGAAGTGCTTTCGGAAAAAAGCTTTCGGTTGGTGGACGTCAAAGATGTTTTGGAGCGGATTACCAAAGTGACAGCAAGCAGCATGGTTGCGCCACAACAAGAAATTATAATTCGTGTGTTTGGGGAAGCGTTGCAATTGCCCAGTCGTATTGCTACAAATTTGGCTCTGGTTGTGAATGAATTGGTGCAAAATGCGCTGCAACATGCCTTTGTTGGTCGGGAGAGTGGCAAAGTTAGCATCTCTTTGGGTCATTCTCCTGTGGAATATATCATTCTTGTGCGTGATGATGGGATTGGATTACCGCTGGATTTGCATCCAAATTTAGGTTTGGAAATTGCTGAAACACTCGTTTGCGAAGATATGCGTGGGCGTATTAAGTTTAATCGGCTGGGATTGGGAACGGAGATCAGCATACGCATTCCGCGTTCGGTGGAGCGAGAGGGGTAACATGCGTATATTGATTGCAGACGATGAAGCCATCATTCGGATGGGCTTGAAAAAAATGTTGGGAGAATTAGGGCATGAGGTGATTACGGCCGTTAACGGCCGCGAGGCGCTTAAAATGGCAGAACGCCACGCGCCTGATTTAGCCATCTTAGACATAAAAATGCCATACACAGATGGTCTGCAAGCTGCGCAAACACTCGCTCGTAAACGGCCGTTGCCCGTTTTGATCCTGACCGCTTTTAGCGAACAAAGCTTGATCGATAAAGCAACTGATTTGAATATTCATGGCTATTTACTCAAACCGGTTGAAACGCCTGGACTCGCAGCTGCAATTGCTGTCGCAACAAAACGTTTTGCAGAATCCCAGGCGCTGGAAACAAAAAATGCACGTCTCGAACAAAAAATGAAAGATCGCAAAATTATTGATCGGGCTAAGGGCAAGTTGATGGAGAAGGGGTTAAGCGAAGAGGAAGCGTACCGTTATGTCCAAAACCAGGCGCGTAGTAATCGTTTGAGCTTGCTTGATGCGGCGGAAATCATCCTCAAATGGGCAGATTAACCAGGCACCGCGCCCTTGCCAAAGATGTTTTTGGATCAAAAAAGGTGCTTCATTTGAATGAAGCACCTTTTATTTTGAGGTCGTTTTAGCTTACTAGGCGATCAATACATTTTCTTCTTGAATGCCTGGTAGTGGCGCACTTTCGAGGCGTGTAAAAACAAGCCCATCTTCACCTTCATCAATACGGATGCGATCACCCGCTTTGAATTCACCTTTGAGCATACTCACTGATAATGGACTTTCCACATAACGTTGGATTGCCCTTTTCATCGGCCGTGCACCATAATCTTTGTCGTACCCTTGTCTTGCTAACCAGGCGCGTGCAGCGTCGGTGATTTCAAGAGATAGGTTGCCTTGTTCTGACAAACGCTTTTGCACATCATGCAGCTGCAAGCTGACGATTTCCAGCATATCTTCTTCGCTCAACGGCTCGAAGATGATGATTTCGTCAATGCGGTTGATGAATTCTGGGCGGAACGTTTTCTTTAGGGCTTCATCAATGCGGCGGTGATTGGCAGCTTCATCAGAGTCATGACCGCCAGCAAAGCCTAATGCGCCGGAACTTTTGACAAATGATGTGCCCACGTTGCTGGTCATGACGATAACGGTGTGGCGGAAATTAACCACACGTCCTTGACCATCAGTGAGACGGCCGTCATCTAACAATTGCAGCAGAGAGTTCCATACGTCAGGATGCGCTTTTTCTATCTCGTCAAACAGAACCACAGAATACGGCCGTCTACGCACTTGCTCGGTTAATTGGCCGCCTTGTTCATAGCCAACATAGCCAGGCGGGGCCCCAAACAAGCGGCTGACCGTGTGTTGTTCGCGGTATTCGCTCATATCCACACGCACCAACGCTTCTTCATCATCAAACAAGAATTCAGCCAAACCTTTGGCCAATTCTGTTTTACCGACACCAGAGCTGCCCAAGAAAATGAAAGAACCTAACGGCCGTCGGGGGTCACTCAAACCTGAACGACTACGCCGGATAGCGTCAGATAAAACCTCGACCGCTTTTTCTTGACCGACAATGCGTTCATGCAGTCGATCTTCCATATGCAGCAGCTTTTGTGCTTCGGTTTCTAACATTTGTGTCACCGGAATACCCGTCCAATTGGCGATCACTTCCGCTATATCTTCAGCATCGACGATTTCAGACAACTCTTGTTCAGACTGCCAACTTGCATAATTGCTCTCAAAATCAGTTTCCAGGCGCAAACGGTCAGACCGAATCTGTGCCGCACGTTCGTAATCGCGCACAGTATGCGCCTCTTCTTCTTCGATCTTCAAGCGTTCAATAGATTGTTTGGCCTCTTTTAGGTGCGAGGGCAAAGTATGTAATGCCACACGAAGTTTGGCGGCAGCTTCATCCATCAAGTCAATCGCTTTATCGGGTAACTTGCGGTCAGTTACATAGCGTTCTGATAATCTAGCGGCTGCGTCCAGTGCCTCATCCGCATAAGTGACGTTGTGATGGGCTTCGTAACGACCGCGTAAGCCGTATAACATTTCTATCGTTTCTTCGACGGAGGGTTCATCGACAAAAACGGGCGCAAAACGGCGTTCTAAGGCGCTGTCACGTTCGATATATTGACGATACTCATCCAGGGTTGTGGCACCTACGCATTGCAGTTCGCCACGAGCCAGGGCTGGCTTGAGCATATTGCTGGCATCCATCGCCCCTTGTGCCGAACCAGCACCCACAACGGTGTGCAGTTCGTCAATGAAGAGGATGACTTCCCCTTTGGCCCGTTCGATTTCTTCCATTACTGCCTTGAGGCGTTCTTCAAATTCACCTCGGAAGCGGCTGCCCGCGATCATGGCACCTAAATCAAGCGATAGAACCCGTTTGTTGAGCAAATTTTCGGGCACGTCACTGCTGTTGATTTTTTGGGCTAAGCCTTCGACGATAGCGGTTTTACCAACGCCAGCTTCGCCTATCAATACTGGATTGTTTTTTGTGCGCCGGCTCAATACCTGGATGATGCGCAAAATTTCTTTATCGCGCCCAATGACGGGGTCTAAACGGCCGTCTTTTGACATTTGAGTGAGATCGCGGCTGTATTTGTCTAGGGTGCGGTAGCGGCTTTCGGCTTTGCGGTCGGTGACACGCTTGCCGCCGCGTAAACCTTGGATGGCATCTGTGAGCCGTTCGCGGGTGATGCCATATTCTTGCAGAATGCGCGAAGATGCTGTGTTGCGTTCGCCCAATATCGCCAAGAAAATATGTTCAGTAGAGATAAATTCATCTTTCAGGCGATTTGCTTCACGTTGGGCTAATTCGAGTACAGTGCGGATGCGCGGTGTATAAAAGATTTGTCCCACCCCGCCACCGTAGACAGACACTTTTGGACTGGCTTGTAGCTCTTTATCTAAACTGTCTTTCATGGCGTTAATGTCGACGTTTAGTTCTTCGAGAATTTGCGGGACGGCACCATCATTTTGTTCAAGCATGGCCAGAAAGAGATGCTCGGTGTCCACTTGCGTATGATTATAACGTTGGACTATTTCATATGCGCGGGCAGCTGCGTCCTGGGCACGTTCTGTAAATCGATCAAATCGCATAATAATTCCTCATAATTAATAGTTAGCGTGCCTATTGTGGCACAATATGAACGGAAGTTTAGCCAATCAAGGTTGGATTCTCATAAGAATTAAATTCACCATTGAGATATTAATATAACGTTTACAACATCTGTAAACTGCTGCCCGTGGCTGGTCTCCTGACCACATCACAACCAGACCAGATGCTCGGCTTGATTTTTATAATACCCGCGTACCTTCATCATCAAAGCCGTCACCCCAGGCGATAATCTTGAACGGGGTGATTTCTACAAGCTGGTAATTGGCATCATTATCATAACGGAAGTCCCATTCGTATTTGTTAAAAAAGTGATCACCAAGTACATCGATGAGTTGACGATCAGCAACATGGGCTTCGCCTTCAAGTAAGACCACATTGAGTGTGTCTTTTAATGCCAAGGCCACATTCTGATTATAACGTAAATTCGTGAATTTTTGAGTTTCTGAGCCAGTTGCGATGTAGATTTTTTCATCTAGCCAGACGAACCAGATAGGGATGAGGTGTGGACGGCCGTCATTTCTAACGGTAGACATCCAAATTTCAGTTTCACGACCGAGTCGTGCTTCGATGGCACGCCAACGGGCAGGGTTGCGTCGTCTCATTGTGACGTCCATTATACGAGCGTTTCGGTTTGCTTACACGTTTTCTGAAGATGTTTTTGAAGCAAGATTGGAACTATCAGATCACACGATGTTTGTACTTTTTGAAATCTGTAGCGTATGAATGCGAATTTTCGCGAAGTAAGGCAATAGTTAGCGAAAATTTGTTGCAGACTATTCCGAAATCAGAAATCTATCAAGGTCGTGAGGTCATTTTGTTGCCATACGGCCGTTTCTACTACAAAATCTCTATGTAACAGCGTTTGGCCCATGGTTTGTAGTTGCGAATTATCACCAGTTGTAAAAAGGGTGATGCTGCCATCCTGATTGAGCGGGTTGAGAAGATTGCTTTTTTCTAACACGCGCCTGGTTTGGCGGACAACAGCTGGCGCGGGATCAATGATGCTGACAGTTGTGTTGAGCCTAGTTGAAGGAGCCGTTTTTGCATTAATCTCCGCAACAATAGCCGCAATCGTGGTTTGCACAAATGGATAATGTGTACAACCCAAGACGAGCGTATCGACATCCACTGCTAGCATTGGGGCCAAGATCGTGTGTAATAATTCTCTGGTTTGGGCTGTATCAAATTGACCTGCTTCGATTAGAGGAACCAGACCAATGCATGGGTCTTCAAAAACTTCGACATCCTGGGCGAAACGTGCCATCAATGACGCATAACGGGGGCTTTCGAAGGTGCCTTCCGTCGCCAGCACACCAACTTTGCCGCTGCGTGTTTGGTGTGCGGCTGGCTTT
>CAYGMR010000063.1:0-2595 GCA_964350725.1 uncultured Ardenticatenaceae bacterium
GGTAATATTGATCTCGAAAAGCTCGAGGTGCTGCTAAAAGAGGAAAAAAACAATATTCCAGCAGTCATGCTCACCGTCACCAATAACTCTGGCGGTGGACAACCTGTCAGCATGGCCAACATCCGCGCCACTAGTCAACTTTGCCGCAGCTACAACATTCCCTTCTTCCTCGATGCCTGTCGATTTGCCGAAAATGCGTGGTTCATCAAAACGCGAGAAAAAGGCTACGCACAAAAAACACCCATGCAAATCGCGCAAGAAATGTTCAGCTACGCCGATGGCTGTACCATGAGTGCCAAAAAAGATGGCATGGCCAACATCGGTGGCTTTTTAGCCCTCAACGATGATGATTTGGCCCAAAAATGTAAAAATCTGCTCATCCTCACTGAAGGCTTCCCCACTTATGGCGGCCTGGCTGGTTATGATTTAGAAGCAATCGCTGTTGGTTTACACGAAGCACTTGACGAAGATTATCTAGAATATCGCATTCGCTCAGTCGCTTATTTGGGTGACATTTTGACAACGGCTGGTATACCCATTGTGCAGCCACCTGGCGGACACGCCATCTATATCGACGCCAAGGGGATGCTGCCCCATATTCCCCAACATGAATATCCAGCATGGGCTTTGGGATTGGTTCTTTACCTGGAAGGCGGCGTTCGCTCAGTTGAAATAGGCTCTGTTATGTTTGGTCAACAACCAGATGGTAGTGAAATCCCAGCCGCTATGGAATTAGTACGTCTCGCCTTCCCACGGCGTGTCTATACCCAAAGCCATGTTGATTATCTAGCAGAAGTGCTGTTACACGTCAACCAACTCAAAGATCGTATTCGCGGTGTTCAAATAGCCTATTCACCGCCTGTGCTGCGCCACTTCACGGCACAGCTAGAACCTGCCCACAAAAAATTGATTGTGTAAATTACTGGATCATGCTGTTATTCTTTTTTATCCTTGACAAATGAGATAAAATTCCCAGAACTTAAGGATAGGCCTTGGGCGTTTTTGGTCTTCCAGAGAAATTTATCCGCGTGAGAGAGGAAAGCTAACAAATCTATTTTCCCCCAGAGTTCTGTTAAGCAGTGAGCATTGGCATAAAATCTATGTTTATGATACTGCATTTATCAAAATTGTTCGTTTAGTTACAGGAGGAATCAAATGAGAGCACGACCAACAGGTATCACAGTTATCGCTTTTTTCTATATTATTTTGGGGTTATTCTATTTGATATTAGGGGCTTCCTATTTAGGCATCAGTGCCTTGACATCCCTAACAGAATCAATATTCGGTAATTCCATCATTCCCAATACAAACGACTATACCAACGCAATCATTATAACCATCACAGCAGCCGTCCAACTAGCAGTTGGACTTGGCCTGTTTGGTATGAAAAAATGGGCTTGGTATTTGGCTTTAATCGGTATTGGTCTCAGCGTTTTACAAGGCATCGCTGGCGTCGGCAGCGGTGGCATGTTTGCACTGGTGTGTGGCGGTGCTGGCCTAATTATTCCAGTTATCGTTCTGATCTATCTGCTCACACACAATATTCGCAGTGCTTTTGACATCTAACCCAATTATGCCAGGAGAGTGGTAATTTGTTTTTACCACTCTCTTGGAGAGTATCAACTTCCTACGGCAAAGGGTAATTCCACCGCGCTCTATAATCGGCTACAGACCATTATCCCTTATCGTGCAATGCGCGACGCAATGTTTTTTCATCTTCAGGATCTAATGTGGTTTGATACAATTTACCATCATACTTCCCTAATGCTGCCACGGCCACAGACGGATCACTGTCACGCACAATTACAAAGAGGGCCGAACTGTTTTCAGTCATTGCATCTGACACCTCTTTCACAAAGCCTTTACTGATGCCTAAACCAACCGTCTTGCCAATGAGCCCACCAGCGGCGGCACCGATTATCAAACCGCCAATCGGGAAAAATATGCCAGCCAGTAACAAACCGAGCAGCCCACCAGTAACAGCACCGATTTTGACACCACGATCCATCTGATTTTTTACATGAATTTTTCCATCGGCATCCTTCACGACAACGGCCGAATCATCTAGTGACAGTCGCCCCCCATGTTCCACACCCTTCAATGTTTCACGCAGTTGACCGGCCTGCTCTGCATCATCAAACACAATCACAATTAAATTTGACATCGTTTTCTCCAATCACTTAAACAATCATTAATATCGATTTTTCGTTATTTTCTTAGTGCGTAGCACACATGAAGTAACGCACGCACTATACCAAAACTTACATAATCACCCAAATAATTACCTGTAACCTTTTTTATATTCCGAATCGATCTAAATGGAATAATTCTATATCATGCCGTGTTTGGCGGTCAATAACCAGATCCGCCATAATCTCGCCAATAATGCTGGCAAATTTATACCCATGTCCTGAAAAACCAGCAGCCATTGCAACCTGCGGATATTCAGGATGTAGGTCGATGATAAAATGATCATCAGGTGAGTTTGTAAACATACACGTTTTTAGGCTCATCGTTGGCCCGTTACCTTGCGGGAAAAACTGATCCGCATAGGCGCGCAAAATAGCTTCATCGGCTGCATTTGGCTCCCAATCA
>CAYGMR010000063.1:2605-15871 GCA_964350725.1 uncultured Ardenticatenaceae bacterium
TGGTGTGCCATGTTCATGCAGGTGTCCATATTTGCCAAACTTGAAGCCGGGCACGCCATAAACAGGAAAGCCATAATAACGATCTTCCCCCACTTGCATATTAAATACGGGGAAGTTTTGGGGCATAAACCATTCTGGTTTTTGTGGCTGTAACCAGGCCAGCACTTGGCGCTCTGGTACGGCTAAATCTGACAGGAGCGGTAACAAGGCACGATTCCAGGCACCGGCGGTAAACACCAACGAAGCGGCCGTATAAGTCGCATGGTTGGTTACAACTTCGACACCATCACCAACGGCTTGCCAATATTGAACTTGCTCGCGTGCGTGGATGACAGCGCCATAGTGGTGCGCTGCTTCCACAAAAGCAACCGTGGCTTTTTCGGGCAACAAAAAGCCTCCATCTGGCTGATAGAGTGCCATAAAATTGTCGGGAACATGATAACCAGGAAAACGTTGATTGATTTCTGCACTTGTTAAAACTTCATGCAGTAAATTATGTTGCAGGCAAGATTCAAGGGAATCTTTAAATACTTGGGAAACGGCCGTACCGATATCCAATGACCCCGTCTTCACCAATAACTGCTCGCCACACGCCTCTTCAATTTCAGCCCATAGGTCGTACGCACGTTGAAGCAAAGGGACATACGACGGATGTTCGTAATAGGCCAGGCGAATGATGCGCGTGATGCCATGTGAAGAGCCCTGTGTATGTGGAATGTCAAACTGTTCAAGACCCAATACGTGCTGGCCGCGTTTTGCCAATTGATAGCAGACTGCACTGCCCATGCCCCCTACACCAATAACAATCGTATCACATGCATTTGTTTTCTCACTCATGGTGAACCTCGCTCCTTTTTTGTTAAGTGGCCGTGCTTGATCTTCATTTTTTGCATGCGGTAAATATTTTATATCATCAACTGGAATTAGGTAATTCACAAAAAACAATTTGACCTAAAACAATCGTGATTTTGTGAATTCCTCAAGGAAACTGCAATTTAATGAACAATCTATTTCAAATGACTTATCGCGGTTTACTTATAGGCCTTTATTCTTTGACTACGGCCGTATTATAACGATTTCAAAAGCAGCGTTCGCGCACCGTTCTGGGGTTTCGCGTGCTACAATTAACAAAGACTAGACCGTAAATCAGGGAAAAAACTGGTACACTATATCTGGAGGTGACTACGGCCGTTTATTTTGGTCGCAATAAGTTAAATTTAAATGAACCCAGCATTCATCTATACACATCATGCAATTAAACGAATGGCACAACGTAATGTGTCTGAAAAACAGGTTGCTTTTATTCTCAACCATGGTTATGCAGTACATCGTGCCGGCGCCGTTCTTGTGAGTTTACGGGATAAAGATATACCGAAAAAATTACGGGCGGATGATCAATTTTCACGCCTGGCAGGCACGACCGTTGTTTTAAGTCGAGAAGAACCAATCATCCTGACTGTATGGCGTAACCGAGAAAAAGGTTTGCAACATATCCGCCAAAAGTCGCGTTTCAGTTATTGAGGTTGTTCCTTATCCCAAAAGTGCCACAAAGCAATTTTTCTAGCCCATAGCAGATACTACGTATCAAGCTATACAAAACGAATTCGAATTCCTTATGTCTACCACCCACACGCTGCAACTCACAACACAACAACAAAAAGTAGTTGCCCATAAACATGGCCCAGCTCTGGTTTTTGCCGTTGCCGGAGCAGGCAAAACCACTGCAATGGTCCACCGCATTGAGCGACTTGTGCGTGAAGCTGTTTTTGCACCGCAGCATATCTTAGCCACTTCGTTTGGTGTCGCCAATATAGCCGATCTCAAAGCGGCCATGCAGCCGTGGTCGCATTGCCAGTCAGTCGATTGCCGCACCTTGCATTCACTTGGCCGTGAGATTCTGCGCAGCGCCCAACAAATGGGCTATCGATCTAATATGCAGTTGAACAGTGTCGATAAGGCTCAGTCTTTACTCAATCGGGCACTGGCCACAGCACGCGCACAAAATGTGGCCTATCAACACGAGCTCAATGGGCTTGATCGACAGGATTTTTTGGATTATGTGGGCAGCTGCAAGGGAAATCTAGCCTATGCGAACCTGAACAAAACAGATCTACCCTCTCAGGCTTTGACATTGGCAACCCAGGCCGAGGCTCCCTCTGAAACCTTAAGTTGGTATTTAGACCTATACCGGTTGTTCGAGAGCTGCCGCCAACAAGCGGGTGTCATTACTTTTGATGATATGCTTATGAGCGGCTGGGAAGCGTTGATAACATGGCCAAATTTGCTCGAACAGGTACAGCAGCGCTATCAATGCGTGTTGGTAGATGAGTTTCAGGATATCAATCTGGCACAATGGGCCATATTAGATTTAATCACACAGCCACAACGCAACTACATGGTGATCGGGGATGATGATCAGACGATCTATGAATGGCGTGGCGCACAACCACAGTTTATCCTCGATTTCGCTCAAACATACCAGGCGACGACTTATCTGATCGATGAAAATTTCCGCAGCCCGGCCATACCCTTGGCGTTAGCCAATAATGTGATCGCCCACAACATTAACCGCCAACCTAAGCAGCTCAATCTGACACGTGGTTTCGGTGGCAAAACGGCCGTTTATCAGGATAATAATATGCAGGCGATGAGCAGCCATATTGCCGATAAGATCAAAAAGCTGCATGGTGCAGGTGTCGCCCTCGATGCGATGGCTGTGCTGGTACGTTTGAATGCCCAAACGCCAACGCTGGAACAAGAGTTGATCAAACGTAAAATTCCATATCATGTCAGTAAACCATTTTACGAAAGACAAGAAATCGAGACATTGATCGATTACGGCCGTTTAGCCTGGATCGAAAACCACATACAAGATAAGGGCATTCTCAGCCCACCAATCCGCACACAAGCAGTCGAATCCTGGCAGGCGGTTTGCAATCGGCCCAAGCGTTATCTCTCCAATAAATTACGCCAGCAAGTTGCGCACACAATCCAAAATATTGATTTACCGCTCAGCGAAATTCTATTTAATTTAAGTCAATTTGTTGAAGAAGCGTGGTTGCAAGAAGGCTTGGTCAAGCTAGCCGATACGCTGCACTGGTTAGCCGTCAATTTAGATAAGCCCGCCTTTAAGGTGCTTACCAAACTGGAATCTCGTCTAAATTACCGCGACTACTTGCTCACAGCAAGCGGCGCAGAACATACGGGACTAGGTCGTGTGGCCACGGTGGATGCTTTTATCAGCTACGGCCGTAACCAAGGCAGCTTTTTAGATTTAATGACACATATCCGCGATCTCGCTACTCAGAAAACGCAGCAAGAAAAGAACGCAAAGGCCGTACAACTGCTAACCATCCACAAAGCAAAGGGGCTAGAATGGCCGATCGTTTTTGTGCCTCAATGTAACCAAAATATCTTTCCATTCAAAGGGAAGGAAACGGATAATCTGGAAGAGGAAAGACGTTTGTTTTATGTAGCGCTCACGCGTACAAAACAAGAACTGCACATCCATTATCTGAAAAACGAGCCGATCTCCCCCTTTTTGCAGGAATCACGCTGGCACACCGTGTCCAAAAATGAACGCACACTGCAAAAAATACTCAACAAACCGGTGTCAACCTGGTTGGCGCAAGATGCTTTGACATTGGCACAACAGATAAAAATGGGGGGTTACGGCCGTTACTTCCAAAATTGGTGGGATTGTCCGCCAACAAAACAAAGACAGATCGCGCACACGATGCAAAAATTCTATACGGCCGTAGTCCATCAACAGCTACAGGCACATTTGAAAATAGAGGCCGCAGAAAACGATTTATGGCAGCAAATCTCACCGCTGCCAGCCGACATTGTTGTGACAGATTTTCCAGGATTGGCTAAATTATTGCCGCGCAAAATCAAGCCTAAAAAAGAAAACCAAACCAATATGTCTGCCTGGATAAAAACGAAGCTTGCAGCCCACAAAGCCAGCCGCGCATCAAAAAATACGGCCATCAGTTCGATAAATGATCCTAATGCACTCAAAACCCGTTTAGACAAAATTCGAGCCATTCAAACCACAAACAGACAAGCGGCTGATAGACGCTTTGGATGATCCATCCAGCGGCGTGCGTTATCTGGCTTCAACCAAGCTCCAGCAGCTAGCGGGTCAAGACACAATCAACGCACTTTCAAGCTATGCACAAAAATCAGCAACTGAAGAAGGGAAAAAAGAGGCAGTAAAAATCTTGAAACAGTTAGCAGAAAACCAGTGAGTGTAAGGTGGATTGATTAGTCTTTAAGAAAATAATCGAGGTATGCTGTGGCCGGTCTCCCGACCGCGCCACCACCCGGCACGGTCAGGAGACCGGCCGGAGCTATTACCCAAATTAATTTTTAATTTGCAAACAATCCATCCTACACTCACAATGTAAAAAGGCGCAAAGGACACAAAGGAATCCCAAAAAAGAGAAACCCCGCACGCCCTCTACGCCTCTGCAATAAAATTAACTACACGAAATAACTACTCAAATTCGTAGAATACTGTGACTTGGCTCAGTACAGATCCGTTCAAATTATGGCAAAAACCATTAATTCAAACGCTCAAAAATTCCCGCAGCACCCATGCCGCCGCCAATACACATCGTCACCATGCCGAATTGAGCATCACGCCGCCCCATTTCATGCATCAACTGCACAGTCAACTTGGCACCGGTGCACCCCAGTGGATGGCCGAGTGCAATGGCACCGCCATTGACATTCGTTATTTCTTCGTTTATGCCAAGTTCGCGAATCACAGCCACTGATTGCGCCGCGAATGCTTCGTTGAGTTCGATCAAGTCGATATTATCCAGAGTCATGCCGGCACGTTTGAGCACACGCGGTACGGCCGCTACCGGACCAATACCCATCACCTCAGGCCGTACACCGCCCACATTAAATCCCACAAACCTGAGAATTGGCGTCAAACCGAGCGCTTCTGCCATTTTGCGTTCCATCACAATCACACCGGCCGCACCATCACTCAACGGTGAGGAATTGCCAGCAGTAACAGAACCACCCTGTTTGAAAACAGGACGCAATTTTGCCAACCCCTCGACAGTGGTCTGTGGACGAATATGCTCGTCTTTGTCAAAGATAATCGTCTCGCGCACAGGGCCATTAGGTCCGGCAGTGACTTCTTCAATCTCCAGCGGCACGATTTCGGCAGCAAATTTACCAGCAGCCTGCGCCGCCACAGCGCGTTGATGGCTGCGAGCAGCAAACTCATCTTGTACTTGGCGCGTGACTTCGTATTCGTCGGCAACTTGTTCGGCGGTAAGGCCCATGCCCATGTAAACCTCGGGTGCATTTTCAGCCATGTACGGATTAGGGCTGATACGGAATCCGGTCATAGGCACGAGGCTCATCGTCTCGGCACCGCCGGCAATAATCACATCGGCGCCATCCGCGATGATGCGTTCGGCCGCCATGGCGATGGTCTGCAAGCCACTGGAGCAAAAACGGTTGACTGTCATACCGGGCACATCAACTGGCAGTCCGGCACGCAGTGCGATTGAGCGTGCAAAGTTTAAGCCTTGTGACCCTTCCGGCATCGCACACCCGATGATCACATCATCAACAGCCGCCGGGTCCAACCCTTCAGCTTTACGCATTAAATCTTGAATTACAGCAGCAGCCATCTCATCTGAACGATAGTTGCGGGTAGTGCCGCGCTTGGATTTACCAACGGCCGTTCGCGATCCGGCTACAATTACAGCTTCACGTGTCATGGATTTGTCTCCTAATTAGAATGAGACGTAGACCGTATTGCGTCGTGCGTATAACGTATTAAACAACGCACTACGTAATACGAAATACGTGTTAATTACGTAACGGTTTGCCTGTCTGCAGCATGTGCATGATGCGTTCGATGGTTTTGGGCTCGCCTAAAAGTGATTTAAAGGCTTCGCGCTCCAAATCAAGAATGTACCAGGGATCGACCCAAGTCGGGCCACTCAAATCGCCGCCACACAAGATGTAGGCAATTTTATTGGCAATTTTGGCATCATGATCGCTTGCGTAACCGCCCCAATTCAAGCTCTTAATACCCATTTGCAAAGCCGCATAGACATCGCGACCAGCCGCATAAATCTTTTCGACTTCGGGTGGGCGTGTGCCAGCGGCAACCAATTGCAACGCTTTCTGTTTGGCGATGGCCAGACGATGGTCACTGTTCATGGCGATAGTTGTATCGGCCGCGAAATAACCCATCTCTTTGCCTTCCCAGACGCTGGTGGCAACTTTGGCGAGGCCAATTTGTTCAAAAGCTTCCTGCATAACTGGCAATACATCTGCATTGGCGGTACGCATAACAGGGTTGACTTTACGACGCACGACTTCCTTACAACCACCACCAGCGGGGACAAGACCGACGCCAAATTCAACCAAACCAATGTAGGTTTCATGATCGGCAACGGCCGTCCAGCCGGTCATCGCGTATTCTGCACCGCCACCGAGCGCCATTTGATGAACGGCCGTTACAACCGGTTTAGGCGCATGACGCAGTTTAAAGGTCGCATCTTGCAAGCCGTGGATCATGGCATCTAATTGATCCCACATGCCTTGTTGCGCAGCCATCGCTACCCCAAAGATATTGGCTCCCACACAGAAATTCTGACCGTCGTTTCCGATTACCAACGCATCAAAATCAGAATCCAAACGCGCCAATGCTTTATGCGACATATCAATGATGTCTTGATCGATGGCATTCATCTTGGCATGAAACTCAAGCAAAGCAACACCATCACCCATGTCGCGCAAACTGGCGCTGAGGTTGCGTTCAACCTCGTTCAAGCCATTGATTTGGATAATTTTCTTATCCACGGCCAAAGGTGCATACGCTTTGGTATTGAAGTCGTAACAACTGCCGTTGGCGTAGAAGCTGTCTTGGCCGTTAGCCAGCATTTCTTTCACCCAGTCGGCCACTTCATAACCGACTGCTTCCATTTTTTCTACCGTTTCGGCCACACCCAGCATATCCCACATCTGGAAGGGACCCGCTTCGTGCGAGAAGCCCCAGCGCATGGCGTCATCGACATCGCTCAGGCTGTAGGCAATTTCAGGCGCAACATGCGCGGCATAAGCAAAGCCATAATAAAGCAGATGGCGCGCATAGTAGGTTGTGGCACGTACAAATTCGGCGGCACGATCATCATATTCCAATAATTTGGTGACGCGTGCACCCAACTCTTCGGTTTTACGTACGGCCGATACGGAATCAAAACGGGGTTTCGGATCCGGTTCATATTCGAATGTCTGCGGATTTAATGCCCAGAACTCACGTTTGCCATCGACAAAGGTTTTCTTGTAGAAACCTTGCCCCGTTTTATTGCCCAACCATTTATCAGCGAGCATTTTATTGATAACGGCCGTTGCCTTCTCACCCTTCAAAATGTCGCGATAGGGATCATGCGGCACAGCCTCATATAAATTATGATTCACATGCCCCATCACATCCAAACCAACCAAATCCATCAGGCGGTAAGTGGCGGTTTTGGGACGGCCGATCAGCGGCCCGGTGATAGCGTCAATCTCCGGCACGGTGTAGCCATTTTCGAGTGCGTATTCGATGCCGAAGCTGGCAGCAACAGCAAAGAAACGATTGCCAATGAAGTTGGGCGTATCTTTACACACCACCACGCCTTTACCCAAGACATCGCGGCCAAATTTAACCATGAAATCGGTAACGGCCGTGTCTGTTTCAGGGGTCGGAATAATCTCCAGCAGCTTCAAATAACGCGGCGGGTTAAAGAAATGGGTCCCCAAGAAATGTTTCTTGAAATCCTCACCCCGTCCTTCGGTAATTTGATGAATCGGAATACCAGACGTATTCGAGCTGATAATCGTGCCCGGTTTGCAAGTCGCTTCCAGGCGTGCCATCAACGCTTGTTTAATATCCAAACGTTCGATGATCACCTCAACCACCCAATCACAATCCGCCAGCAGCTCAAAATCATCTTCTGTGTTGCCAACTGTAATCAGATCACCACGATCTTTACGTGCTAAATTCGCGGGTCGTGCCTTGACCATGCGTTCATACAGGCTGTTGACCATGCGATTACGTGCTTGTGGGTCATCTTTTTCTTCGTCGCTTAGATTAGGTGTGGGAATATCCAGCAAAACCACTGGAATCCCGATATTGGCAAGATGGGCAGCAATGCCGCCCCCCATCGTGCCCGCGCCAATCACAGCAACTTTATCAATGCGATATGTCATTTTTATCTCCTAAGAGCTAGTCAGCTATTTTAATTCTCGCCTACTGTAGCCGAGAATGCTACGAGCGACGATGCGTTGGTTAATTTGTTTAGTGCCTTCGTAAATGTCGTTGATTTTGGCGTCGCGCATCCATTTCTCGGCGAGCATGTCACGCGTGTAACCAACCGGACCCAGCAGTTCGACTGATTTTTGGGTGATCCAAGTGACAGCTTCACCCGCGCGGAATTTGCACATGCTTGATTCCAAACGATTGCTTTCGCCGTGTGACATCAAGGCCACGGCACGCAATGTCAGCAGCCATGCGCCTTTGAAGCGGGCTTCCATTTCCATTAGATCACGCTCAACGGCCGTTAACTCATGCAGAGACTTGGTGTAATCAACCACAATGCCTTCTTCGGCCAACTTTTCTTTGGTGAAATCCAAAGCCGCACGCGCAATACCGACAGCACTGGCCGCCACGGCAGGCCGTGAAGAATCAAACGTCTTCATCGCGCCAGCAAATCCTTTCTTCGTTACTTGCTGCTGCACCTCAGCACTGCCCAAGATATTCTCAAAAGGAATGCGCGCGTTATCAAAATGCAACGAGACTGTGTCGCTGGCACGAATGCCTAGCTTGTGTTCTTGCTTAGCGATGGATACACCGGAGTTGCCACCTTCGACAACAAAAGATTTAATGCCGCTGCGTCCTGCTTTGGGATCAACCGTCGCCCATACAACACACAAGCCATCGGATTCTTCCAGGGCCAATTTGCCATTGGTAATGAAGATTTTTTCGCCATTCAAAACCCATTCATTGGTGTCGGGATCGAGAACGGCCGTTGTGCGCATAGAGCTGTTATCAGAGCCAGCATCAGGTTCTGTAATCGCCATTGCACCCCATTTTGGATCGCCTTCGCTGAATTTCTTCAAAAAACGAATGCGTTGTTCGGGCGTGCCTGCCGAGTCAACGGCCGCACCGCCCAACATCGGGTGCGGCAAACATAAATATTGACCCGCATCCCCCCAACTCAACTGTTCGATCATCATGATCAACGCCAAGATAGAGTAATCAGGCCCTTTGTTTGGTTTTTTTACGCCGTTACTGCCGTTACTGCCATTTATGCCGCTTAACTGTTTTTCCAACCCTTTGATATTGCGTTTGACCATTTCTTGCGCGAAGGGCCAGGTCATATTCACAAAAGCAGTCGGGCGCTCATGCTCGTTTTCATCCAATTGGCGTGAATACGGCCGCATCGCTTGTTTCGCCACCATCTCTATGAGCTGGGTTTGATTCTGAATAAAAGCAGGTATTTCAAAGCTAATCATTGTATTTCTCCCCTACACCATCGCCAGTCCGTCGAATGTTGCAAAACCGCGTGCATTACGCAGCCACAACTCGACCGGATATTCACGGATGTAACCATAGCCACCCAACACTTGCAACGCGCGGTCAGCCACATTTACAACCAATCTGTCGATATAGTTTTTCATGATCGCGGCTTCTTTGCTGGCATCCTTGCCTTGATCGAGCAGCCAAGCCGCTTCCCACACCATCAAACGTGCCTCATCGACATCAGTGGCCATATCAGCCAGCATGAAAGCGATGGATTGACGATGGGCGATGGGCTCACCGAACTGCACGCGCTGCTTGGCATAATCACGCGAATACTCAAAGCCAGCGCGTGCGACACCCACGGCCGCCGCCCCTAAAGCCACACGGCTATGTGTCAATATCAAGCCAAAGTCAATCCCTTCTGCGCCGCCCAACTTGTTTTCTAGCGGAACGCGCACAGCGTTCAATGTGAGCGTATAAGTCGGTAATGCCTGGATACCCATCAACTTGTCTTTTTTCTCGATAACCAGGCCTTCGGCATCCGCTGGCACAAGAAATGCTTGGGTTTTGCCATCTTCATTCGCATAAACCAAAATCATTTCGGCATCTTCAGCCATGGGTACAAAGATTTTGCTGCCTTTTAGTACATAGCTATCTGTATCAGCAACGGCCGTCGTCGCCAAACGATATGGATTAAACTGAATCACCGGCTCGGTGAGCGCGGCCGTCATTTTGGGCATCATTTCATCACAAAATGCGGGTAAATACGCCTCTTTCTGCGCGTCTGTACCGGCCAACATCAACGGAACAGCCACTAAATTCGGGGTCATAACCTTCAAAGAAAGCGCCAAATCTCCCCAGGCGAATTCTTCTGTGGCGATAGCTCCGGTAACGGCCGAATACTCGCCAAAACCACCAAATTCTTCGGGAATACTGGTGGGCAACACACCCATCTCCCAGCCAGCTTGCACGACATCATCGGGAAGTTCACCCTCTTCCTCGGCATCACGATATACTTTGCGCACCATCTCTTTTGAGTAGCGCCCAATCGCATCGGTGAGCATTTGCTGCTCTTCATCTAACCTAAAATCTAACATATCAGCTCCTCTAAAAAGCGGTTACATAGAGTTTCACGGAGGAAAAAAGGAGAACCACGAAGGAATTAGGGAGAAATTTATTTTCCAACGCATTGGTGAAAGCCAAATTCATTGCATTACAATTACTCTCCAAAATCTCCGTGAAACTCCGTATCATCTCCGTGCAGCTCCGTGTTCCTTCTATAAACTTTCTCAATTGCGCACAATTTTGTCCGTCATGCGTGCAACACGACTCATTGCTTTCACATCATGAACACGAATAATATCTGCGCCGCGGTCGACACCAATTGCGACGGTAACGGCCGTGCCTTCAACACGATCTTCTGGTGGCAAATCCAGCGTATACCCGATAAAAGATTTACGCGACGTGCCCAACAAAAGCGGATAACCTAATGCTTTGATCTGGTCGAGTTCATTGATCAAGCGCACATTCTGTGCCACCGTTTTGCCAAATCCAATTCCTGGATCAATGATAATTTGTTCGCGCCTAATACCCGCCGCCAAAGCCAAATCAATGCTCTCTTGTAATTCACGGCATACTTCAGCGATCAAATCATCATAGTGAACGCCCACATAACGAGCGCCCAGTTTTTCTTCCTGACTCACATTTTTGGGTTTGCTACGATTGTGCATCAAGACAATTGGACAGCCAATCTGGGCAACAACATCTGCCATCGACACATCCATGCGCAAACCCCAGACATCATTCACCCAATCTGCACCAGCAGCTAAAGCGGCCGCTGCCACCTCTGCACGGTATGTATCAATCGAAATTGTCACATCCAAGGCTTCTTTTTTAATGGCTTTAATTACTGGCAAAACGCGCGCCAGTTCTTCATCTGCAGTGATGGGTTCACTACCTGGTCTTGTGCTCTCACCCCCAATATCTAAAATATCAGCACCTTCAGCTACAAATTGATGGGCTTGGGTTACGGCCGTTTCAACAACATCTTCATCTGAGCCAGCAGCCAACCCATCACCAGAAAAACTATCTGGCGTAACATTCAAAATACCCATGACATAGGTTCGCGCTCCCCAGGCAAATGTCATGTACCCTCACTTTGGTGAGGGCCACCATCCTGCGCTGGACGCATACCATTAAAAAACAAGTCGGTTACATCCTGCCCCATCGTTTTAGCTGAGAAAGGTTCCCTGCCATTTTTATCACGTGCATGCTTGCCTAATTCATATAAAGCACCAAACCCCATAATGGTGGCGCTAATCGCCTGTGCGGCCGTTGCCGGGTCCACAGAACGCATGGCTCCAGACGCGATTAATTCACGAAAGCGCTGTTCGGTTGCGTCGATGATGCGGTAGATTGCTTCTTGCACATAATAACGTTGGACATCCGGGTTGAGTGGCGCTTCATACAAAAACAGCATAAATAAACGTCGCTCACGACCGCTGCTAAAACGGTCTGTCAGCAGTTGTGTCATCATATCTTCGATGTTATCAGCTTCGATGGCGGCGATTTTTTGAGTGACATCGTCGGCAAAAGTACGCACGACGCCAATCAGTAAATCTTGTTTATTGTTGAAGTAATTGTAGAGAGTGCCTTCGGAGAGGTCGGCACGCGCGGCAATTTCACGTGTGGTGGCACGGCCGTAGCCCTTTTGGCTAAACTCAATTGCGGCAGCCTCCAATATCTGAGCCTGTCTTTCTGCAATCCGTCGTTCGCGGCGAGTTGTAGCCTGTGGTTCTAACATCAAAAGATATCCCTAAGGAAATCGCGATTCGTCTAATAATATGCATCACAACAGTATCGTGATTTACCTATTTCTAAATGAGCGGCTCCTCAAATAATGAGCGCACGCTCATTATCGCACATATGACGCAGCGTGTCAAGAGAATTTTATACGAAATTTGCGAATTTACCAAGGTGATTTGATCAAAGTGATTGTAAATCTGAGCTATAATGACAGGAATATTCAGAAGGAGGCTATGGGATTTTGTGTGAACCGATGACAATCTGGCTGAGCCACCAGTTACCAGTTTGAGGCTGTGAGCCTAGATCAATAGTGATACTATCGACAAAGGCTTTTCCATAATAAATATAGCTTAGTTCACCAACTTAACATCACGATAAAAGTTTTCATGTGGACCCAGAGCAATTAGTTCCAGGGTTACTGTACCCTCTTCATAACTATAACCAAGCAAAGTTAACTGCTTAACCATTTTGAACTTATAGACGCGCAAGAACGCAAGATCCCCCTTTTTTTGCTCGCCTAATGTCGGGTCTTCCATCAGAACTTTGATCGCGTCATCAAGGTCTTTCTTCTGGTTTTTGTGCAATTTTTTGACTGTTCTCTTGAATGAAGCGGTTTGTAAAACCCGGGTGATTTTAGCCAAAATTGTAGTCCTCTAATTTCCCCGCTTCTTTTTCAGCTTTTGAGACAATAGCCTGTCTTACAAACTCATACGACAGATCAGGATTGTCCTCCATTATTTCTCCAATTTTTGCCCAATGTTCAATCTGTTTAGACGTTGACCGACTGTAAGCTTTCGCCATGATAGCGGCTTTTTCTACCAACGCTCGATCTAATCTAATACTTGATGTAGCCATAACATTCTCCTTTCGCAACAATACGCTCACATTGTAGCACATTGCCACAATTGTAGCAGCAG
>CAYGMR010000064.1:0-8392 GCA_964350725.1 uncultured Ardenticatenaceae bacterium
AAAATCGTTAAAAATCTCGGCTTTCTCTGCCACATCTAAAGGCATGTCATCCTCCAAAAAATTGTATTTAGCCTGAAAGCCGCCATGCCGATATACGTCGCACTTTCAAGCCAGCTATACATTATACATTCGCCTGATAAATTTGGGCAAACATACAATTTATTTTTAATGTTACGCATTCATACCTAGCGCGACAATTTTTGAAATTTTACCAATGATTTCTGATTTGGATCTGTCATTCTGAGCGAAGCGAAGAATCCGCTTATCTGGGATGCTTCGGGTTTCACCCTCAGCATGACACCTTGGGGATGCTATTTTTAATCATCACCCAACTTAAGCACCGCCATAAACGCCTCTTGCGGCACTTCAACATTGCCAATCATCTTCATGCGCTTCTTGCCCTTCTTCTGTTTTTCCAGCAATTTGCGCTTACGGCTGACATCACCACCATAACATTTGGCCAACACATCTTTCCGCAGCGCTTTGACATTGGCGCGGCTGAGCACGCGTTTGCCAACGGCCGCTTGAATCGGCACCTCAAACATCTGACGTGGGATCAACTTTCTGAGTTGGGTCACGAGTTTTTGGCCTCGGCTGTAGGCATCGTCTTCATGCACAATCATCGCCAGCGCGTCAACCGGTGTCTTGGCCACGAGAACGTCCATTTTGACTAAGTTGGAGGCACGATACCCTGCAAAATCATAATCCATGGAGGCATAACCGCGTGTGCCACTTTTGAGTTTGTCATAAAAATCAACGATGATTTCGGCCAAGGGTATATCATATTTGAGCACGACACGTCCCGGGGCTGGATATTCTTGCCCTGTGAAAACACCACGCCGTTTGATGCACAAATCCATAATCACGCCATAATATTCTTCAGGTGTGAAGATCTGAACTTGCATCCACGGTTCACGAATTTCTTCGATGAGTGATGGATCGGGCAAATCGGCAGGGCTTTCAATAATCTCAACCTCCAAGGTATTGGCCATGACAACTTCATAACGTACACTGGGTGCGGTCGCGACCAGATCGAGATCATATTCACGTTCTAAACGTTCTTGGACGATTTCCATATGGAATAAGCCGAGAAAACCGCAGCGGAAACCAAAATTTAGCGCGTTTGATGTTTCTGGTTCATAAACCAGGGCAGCATCATTGAGTTGTAAGCGTTCGAGTGCTTCCTTAAGCAGAGAATAATCTTCCCCTTCTGTGGGGTAGAAGCCGGCAAAGACCATCGGTTTGGCGGCTTGATAACCAGGCAATGGCTTTGCAGCCTCTTGATCCCGTAGGGTGATGGTGTCACCTACCCGGCATTCGCGTACAGTTTTGAAGCCTGTGGCAATATAGCCAACTTCACCCGCGTGCAATTCTTTGACAGGTTCCATCACAGGGTTGAAAATGCCTAGTTCGATAGGTTCGGCCGTTACGCCGGTAGACATCATTTTTAACCATTGACGATGTTTGATCGAACCTTCAAAAACACGCACATAAGCAATCACACCTTTGTAAGAATCATAATGCGAATCAAAAACAAGCGCCCGTAATGGTGAAGTTAGGTCTCCACTTGGTGGTGGTACGTGCGCCACAATCGCTTCCAAGACCTTTTCGATATTTGCGCCAGTTTTCGCGCTCACCGGAATGGCATCTTCGGCAGGGATACCCGTAATGCGTTCGATTTCTTCGGCGACATCATCAGGTAAAGCGGCCGGTAAATCGATTTTGTTGATGACCGGGATAATCTCCAAATCAGACTCAACAGCTAAATACAGATTAGCCAATGTTTGCGCTTCGATACCTTGTGTGGCATCGACAACAAGTATCGCGCCTTCACAACTCAACAGCGCACGGCTGACTTCATACCCAAAATCGACATGGCCCGGCGTGTCGATCAGATTCATTTCATACGTGGTTCCATCTTGCGCATCGTAGGTCATGCGCACAGCTGAAGCTTTAATGGTAACGCCTTTCTCACGCTCCAGATCCATACTGTCAAGCACTTGTGCTTGCATTTCGCGGTCAGTGATTGTGCCGGTAGCCTGCAGCAGGCGGTCGGCCAGGGTAGATTTACCGTGGTCGATGTGGGCAATAATACTAAAATTTCGAATATGACTTTGATCCATGCCTCAAGTATAACAAATTGATGGTTTAGGTACACTACAAACGGGCATTGTGTCTAAAAACCAGGGACACAGAGGTTATGGGGGGCACAAACAACCTGTCGTTCTCTGACAAGTTGGTAGCAGACCCGAGGATATGAACTACACGGAGAATTTTGAAGATTTTGGTATAATTCAACTTGATCAGTTTATAAAAAAGGATTGGAATCTTTGACAACTTTGTTGGTACGCAATGCAAAAATGTTGGTAACGATGGATGCTGAACGGCGCGAGATTCGTGGCGGCGGCTTATTTGTGCGGGATGGGGTAATTGAGCAGGTCGGCGAAACGGCCGTTTTGCCCCCAACCGCCGACAAAATCCTCGACCTCAATCACCACATCGTCCTGCCCGGTCTCGTTAATACCCACCACCACCTCTACCAAGGACTCACCCGTGTCATCCCCGCCGCTCAAAATTCAGCCTTATTCGGTTGGCTGCAAACCCTTTACCCCATTTGGGCGGGCATAAATGCCGAGGCGATCTACATCTCCACGCTGACAGGTCTGGCCGAATTGATCCTTTCTGGCTGTACAACTGCCAGCGACCATTTGTATATTTACCCCAATGACTGCCGTCTGGATGATGAGATTGAAGCCGCAGAAGAGATCGGTATGCGTTTCCATGCTATGCGCGGCAGCATGAGTTTGGGTGAAAGCAAAGGGGGCTTGCCGCCCGACAGTGTCGTCGAAGAAGAAGCTGACATCCTCAAAGATTCGCGCCGCTTAATCGAAACCTATCATAATCCAGAGCGTTTCGCGATGATGCGAGTAGGGTTGGCCCCCTGTTCCCCCTTCAGCATCACACAAGATTTGATGCGTGAATCGGCCAAATTAGCACGCAGTTATGGCGTACGCCTGCACACCCATCTCGCCGAAAACCCTGAGGACATCATTTTTAGCCGCGAAAAATTCGGCATGCGTCCCGGTGAATACGCCGAGGATGTGGGCTGGGTGGGCGATGATGTGTGGCACGCACATTGTGTCGAGCTAAACGACGCGGAGATGGGTTTGTTTGCACGCACGGGCACGGGCGTGTGTCATTGCCCCAACTCGAATATGCGCACCGCTGCCGGTATCGCACCGATTCGCCAAATGTTAGATGCGGGTGTGCCCGTGGGATTAGGCACGGATGGCGCAGCCGCCAACGATGCGGGACATTTATTAGCAGAAGCACGGCAGGCACTATTATTGCAGCGCGTTTTAGGCGGGCCAGGTGCCTTGGAAGCGCGTGAAGCATTGGAAATGGCTACTTTAGGTGGCGCACGCGTTTTGGGGCGAGATGATATTGGGTCGTTAGCTCCTGGCATGGCAGCAGATTTTGTGGCTTTTGATTTGAACCAGATTGGCTTTATCGGCACACACACAGATTTTGTGGCGGCGTTGATCTTTTGTCATCCGGTGCATGTGGACTATTCGGTGATTAACGGCCGTATCATCGTCGATAACGGCCAATTAACCAGCATCGATCTGCCCATCATCATGGAACGACATAATGCAATCTCGCAAGCCCTAATCAACAAAAGCATGTAAGAGAACTTTGATAAAAACAGTGTTGATATATGGTTTCCTCAGGGAAATCAGGAGAATTACCATTTTCTAATTCAAATTACTTTCCCGTTTTCACCTAAATATATTGGAAACGGCCAAAAAACGACTATACTTAGAGATATATTTGCAGGGGCCAAACGAAAGTGTTACCGATGAACGGCCGTTGGGTCGTCAATAATGTTAGTCCGAAAAATTTTCCCATAATTAATCACCTGGAGGAATAAAACAATGACAAAAGATAGTTTGAGCGTCACCGACAATCGCACGGGACAAAGCTACGAACTCGCTATAACAAATGACACCATCAACGCGATGGACTTGCGTCAGATCAAAGTCAATCCCGATGATTTCGGTATGTTAGCTTATGATCCTGGCTTTAAAAACACAGCATCCACCAAAAGTGACATTACCTTTATTGATGGTGCCAAAGGCATTTTGCGTTATCGCGGCTATCCAATTGAACAATTAGCTGCCAACTCAAATTACCTCGAAGTCGCTTATTTAATCCTATTTGGTGAATTGCCCACACAAGCACAATACGACAAATGGGAATACGATATTTTGCATCACACATTCGTACATGAAAATATCACCGATTTCATGAAAGCGTTCCGTTATGATGCACATCCGATGGGCATGTTTATTGCTACTATCGCTGGCATGTCAACCTTCTATCCAGAAGGGCGTGACATCCATGATAAAGAAAACCGTCTGCGCCAAATTGAACGCCTGATCGCAAAAACACCCACCGTCGCGGCATTTTCATATCGCCATTTACGCGGTTTACCGATGGTCTACCCAGACAATGATTTGAGCTACACCGGCAACTTCCTCAACATGCTGGATAAAATGACCCAGATCAAATATGAACCCAATCCTGCGTTAGAACGTGCACTGGATGTGCTGTTCATATTACATGCCGACCATGAACAAAACTGTGGTACGGCCGCTATGCGTGTCATCGGCTCTAGTGAAACCGATCCTTACAGCGCAATGGCGGGCGCAGCGGCTGCTTTATATGGCCCCCTACATGGCGGTGCGAACGAAGCTGTCCTACGCATGTTGGTTGAAATTGGTGATGTGAAAAATGTGCCTGCGTTTGTGGAAGGTGTCAAAAATCGTGAACGTTTGTTGATGGGATTTGGGCATCGCGTCTACAAAAACTTCGATCCGCGTGCCAGCATCATCAAAGAAATCGCCAACGATGTATTTGAAGTCACCGGTCGTAATCCATTGTTAGACATCGCGCTTGAGCTTGAACGCATTGCTTTGGAAGATGATTTCTTTGTGGAACGTAATTTGTATCCCAATGTTGATTTCTATTCGGGCATCATTTATCAAGCAATGAAATTCCCGATTGCAATGTTCCCGGTCTTATTTGCCATCCCACGTACAATTGGTTGGCTGGCACAATGGCAAGAGATGTTAGAGGATAACACCCAAAAGATCGCCCGTCCGCGTCAGGTTTACTTGGGTGCAGACGAACGTGATTATGTAGCAATGGATAACCGTTAAAAGAGATAACAGAGCTATCTTATATAGCCCTGTTGAAAAAACACTCGAGATTTGTCAAATTGGGTCTGGTAACGATGCAAACTTGATACAAAATTTGACAAATCTACTCGACTAATCTGTACAATTACAATTTGTTTTATAAACACGGACGAAAAGAAACGACACAGCTTTCATGTCCACATTCTTTTCTGTCCGTGTTTGTTTTTTATTAAAAAATCAGCTTAGATAAAAGATAGGATTCACCCGAATCTATTCTTGTTCCGCCACGCTTTCTGCCGCAACAGCTAATACGTTTTCGGCAACGGCCGTTGCATCCCAAACATCCGCTTTCCCCACTTGCAACCAGACTAAAAACTCAACATTGCCATCAGCCCCTTGAATAGATGAACGCGTCAAGCCTTGTGGAGCCAGATCATGATCAAGCATCCAAGTGAGTAAATCAGTTAATGTTTGGCGGTGGACGGCCGTATCGCGCACAATGCCCCCCTTGCCCACAAACTCCGGTCCCGCTTCAAACTGCGGTTTAATCAACGCTACAATATCAGCATTTTGCGCTAACCATTTTTTGACCGCCGGTAAAATCAACTTCAACGAAATAAACGACACATCAATGCAAACAAAACTGACCGGTTCAGGCAATGCTTCAACATAACGGGCATTCGTGCGCTCCATGACCATCACCCGCTCATCTTGACGCAATTTCCAATCCAACTGCCCATAACCAACATCCAGCGCATATACTTTGGCAGCATCGTTTTGCAGCAGCACATCTGTAAAACCACCTGTGCAAGCGCCCACATCGGCACAAATGCGACCAGCCACATCCAGGCCAAAGGTTTCCAATGCACCCGCTAACTTGAAGCCGCCGCGTCCAACATAGGGCAAGGGTGTTTTGAGTTCGATGGTGGCGTTGAGAGCAACGGCCGTACCCGCTTTATCCACGCGCCGACCATCCACCATAACCTCACCCGCCATGATCAAACCCTGCGCCTTCGAGCGTGTTGATACCAAACCCCGTTTCACCAACAATTTATCGAGCCGTTCTTTCTTCTTAGCCATTTGAAATTAAAAACAGGAAAATCTGTGCAATACTTCGGCCTTGCGCAGCATATATCTGTGGATCATCAAGATAGTCAGGAATTTAATGGATTATTAGGATGGGCAAGCATCTGCGTTTCCCAAAGAAGATGCTCGCCAAAAAGATATAAACACAGACAGAAAAGAATAAAAACAAAAGCTTTTTCAAATTCCTTTCCGTCCGCGTTCATAAAAGTTATCTGCCATGTTTTTTATTAACAACGCTTTCCGGATGTTGGCATGTAAGCGCCTAAATCCCATATCTATCCCTTCAAACGTTCCACCCAATCAGCCAGCGCATCAGCCAAAGATTGGCGCAGATGGATCTTCGGCTGCCAACCAGTGTCGGCTTCGATCTTTTGATAACTACCATACAAACAAGCCACATCTGATGGACGCATACGGGCCGGATCGTCATTGACCTGCACCTCAACGCCAGCCAATTCAGAAAGGGTATCCAACAAATAACGGATCGAGACGGGTTGTCCAGAACAAATCAAATATGCGCTGCCTGGCTGTCCCTTTGCGGCTAATGCCTGATAGCCCAAAGCCACATCGCGTACATCGGTAAAGTCGCGCTGCGCTTCCAAATTTCCCACCATCATCGTTGCATCTTGTTGGCCTAATTTGATCGCTGCCAATTGAGATGCAAAATCGGGCACGACAAAACCTAAAGCCTGCCGTGGGCCGACATGGTTAAACGGCCGTGCCTCAACCACCGGCAATTGATAACGCGCCCAATACACAGAGACCAACTGCCCCGCTGCCATTTTGCTAATGCCATACGGATGGCGCGGTTCGGGTTCTGTTTTTTCGGTGATGGGTAGGTTTTGGGGGTCGATACGGCCGTATATCTCCGCACTCGTCACCACCACCACACGCGGACGACCGACTGCCACGGCCGCGTCCAACAAATTAGCCGTGCCACCCGTGTTGATCGCGAAGGTCAACGCCGGTTTTTGCCATGAAATGGCCGGTGAGGCTTGTCCAGCCAGGTGATAGATGACATCTGGTTTGGCTTGCGCAACGGCCGTTTTCAACCCCTCCGCATCCAACAGATTGCCCGGGATCGCCGTCACTGCCGGGTGATCGGGTAAATCCTGATGTCCCGACTCACCATGCACCAGCGCAAAAATCTCGTCGCCCTGAGCCAATAATTGATCCACCAGATGCGATCCGGCAAAACCAGTCGCACCCGTTATAAAAACACGCATAATTGCTCCAATTTATTTATCTACACGATTATACCCGAAACACGCAACCCTACCGTTACAGTTTTCCTTATTCGCCACGAATTACACAAATTCCACGCATAAAGTTGACCCGCATCCGTGATAATCCGCGACAATCCACGATGATCCGTGGCAAAAAAATAAGTGCCAGCTAGATATCCATCGCCCGATCCACCCGCTCAAGTATAATTTCAGCATGAAATCGTGGCTGCAAACCCTAACACAAACAGTCAAAACCCACATTCAGGTGATCAAAAATAATCCAACCAGTATCCTGCAACCGCTCTATCGGATTCTGCCATTTGTGATCATTTTGTGGGTTTTGCTCAGCCTCATTAAACCAGCACCCATCCTGATCACGCCTGGCCCACGCCAAAACGTGCAAACCAATTACCCCGCCCTCGGCGTCCACACGCGCCTCACCGACGAGGTCGAAGAGTGGAAAATCCAACGCAGTTTGCAGTTGGTGCGTGAAATGGGCGCACCTTGGATCGTCGAATTTTTCCCCTGGGCCTACTACCAGGCGGAAGATGGTTCGATTGCCTGGGAGCATCAAGACCAGGTCGTCGAACACGCGCATGCACAAGGGCTTACCATCATCGCACGCATAGGCCTCACGCCCGAATGGGCACGGCCGTCTGACACCCCCCTCACCTATCTCGATGCCAGCGCCTACGACGATTTCGCAGCCTTCGCCGCCGCCTTCGCCGCCCGTTACCAGGGCAAAGTCGATTATATGATCATCGGCAATGAACCCAATCTGAGTTATGAATGGGGCTATCGCGCCACCACACCGGAAGATTATGTCGATTTACTCGAAGTTGTTTATCCAGCCGTCAAAGCGGCCAATCCCGATATGCA
>CAYGMR010000064.1:8402-12881 GCA_964350725.1 uncultured Ardenticatenaceae bacterium
GCGCACTTGCCCCCACGCTGGAACCAGACGGCTCGCCCTGGGGCTTAAACGATTTGACTTATCTGGATCAAATGTACGCAGTGGGGGCGGCCGATTATTTTGATGGCTTGGCAGTGCATGCATATGGGCTGACGTTTCCGGCAACGGCCGAACCCGACCCTAATATCCTCAATTTCCGACGCATCGAACTGGTTCGTGACGTGATGGAGCAGCACGGCGATGCAGAAACGAAGATTTTTGTGACCGAAACGGGTTGGAATGATCATCCACGCTGGACATTTGGGGTACGGCCGTCGCAGCGCATCCAATACACCCTCGAAGCCCTGGAATATGCCCAAGCCAACTGGCCGTATGTCGAAATGCTGGCCTTGTGGGCGTTTCGTTTTCCCGCGCCCACCAAAAGCTATATGGACTATTTCACCCTGGTCACACCCGAATTTGTCAACAAACCAATTTATGAAGAATTAAAACGTTTTACGGGCAATTAAGACCATGTTTTCGGTAGGGGCTAGACAGATGGGCAAGGCGCCTGCTATGCAGAACGACCTCATCTCCCATCTGTCGGCCAAAAAATGTGTTTGTCCAACACGGGCCAGGCAATCGGGAGACGCGGCCATCTGTTTTAAGCTAACCCCCTTCCCGATTGCCTGGCCCCTACTCAGACGGTTTTTGTAACGGATTCGATACAAAATCGGGGCTAATCCGTGGAATACACCATAAAGCCATTAGCAATCTGTTATCTGCAACGCATACAGCCTATAATTCATACGTGATAAAAATTAAATTTTTCATAAACAAACAATTCACGCTGCTGCTGTTTATGGGCACAGTTATCTTTCTCCTCAGCGGCTGTCAGGCCCAAAACGAAACCTGGATGCGCATCGAAGAAAGTGGCGTTTTACACGTGGGGCTGGATCCCACCTACCCGCCATTTGAAGTCGCCGATGGCAGCGGAAATGTCAGCGGAATAGATGTGGATTTAGCACATGCGTTGGCGGACGAGTTGGGGCTGCGCGTCCAATTCAGCCATTTTGGCTATGATGGCTTGTATGATGCGCTGGCGACTGGACAGGTGGATGTGCTCATCTCGGCAATGGTGATAGTGCCGGGGCGCACCAAGGATTTTGCCTACAGCGATCCCTATTTTAATGCGGGTGAAATTTTGATTGTGCCCGCTGAAGATGTTGATGTTACGGAGATGGCAGACTTAAACGGCCGTTCCCTTGCCGTCGAACTCGGTGCCCAAGGCCATGTTGAAGCTACCCAATGGGCTAAAAAACTGCCAGACCTGACGATTGTACCTTTCGCTAGTCCTGAAGAAGTGTTAACGGCCGTTGGCAACTCTGCCACCGATGCCGCCATCATCGACAGTATCAGCGGACGACTTTTCCTAATCGATCACTCCGAACTCAAACGTCTCCCGGAACCTGTAACCGTTGAGCCATTCGCGCTCGTTGTGCGTGCTGAAGATGAACTGCTCTTGCAAAAATTAGACGCGGCACTCGATAAGTTAGAGCAATCCGACCAGCTTGAAGCCATTATCAGCCAATGGTTAGAGCCGTAAACCAAATCACATATTGGCTGTTAATAACCTCTTCTTTTTTCTACCAAAACCCATTATAATGGATACGATGGTGAAAAATAACACAACTTTTTATATCATCAGACGAAGTGTGATTTAGTGTATTTTAGCGGCAGGCTCGGTAATGTGAGTCTGCATTCGGAACCCAAAATGACCTCCCCCAAAAAACGTTTACTTATCCTCTTGCCCCTTTTTCTACTGGGCATTTTTCTTGTTGGTTCACAAACGGCCGTTGCCCAAACCAAAACCTTTAACTGGGAAGATTGGCACTCTGACATCACACTGCTCGAAAACGGCGATCTACAAGTTGTAGAAACCCAGACCCTTAATTTCCAAGGCGAACCCTTTACCTTCGGATTCCGCACAATTCAAACCGGTGCCCGTGGCAATAATGATGGTCTCACCAACATCTCCGTACGTGAAGGCGATATTGTCTACGAAGAGTCACGCAGCAATGACCCTTACACTTTTGAAGTGAGCGAAAGCGGTGATGAAACCACGATCCGTTGGTATTTTGAACCAGCCCTTGGTCAACATACCTATGAGTTTAGCTACACCGTCGAAGGCGGCACGATTGTCGGCACAGCTGCCGAAGGGGACGGTGACCAGGTTTTTTGGACCATTATTCCCGATGACCACCCGGCACGCGTCGACCACGCCTCGGCAACTATCACGCTGCCAGCAGGCGTCGAGCCACAGCGCTATTATGATACGGACGAATATCTAGTCGCCGGGTTCATTAATGAAAGGGAAAATGATGCAGTTACGACGAGTGTGAGTGCAGACGGCCGTGTCATCAATTACGAATATGCTGACCCGCTGCTGCAAGGATCATCCCTCTCCGCTCGCGTTCAATATCCACACGGCATTTTGGCAGTCTCAACCCCAGGTTGGCAGCGTAGCATGCAAATCGCTGATACGCTCAACACCGTATTCATGGGATTTGCGCTCTTATTATGTATGGTTGGTCCGTTAGCTGTGTTATTACTCTGGTATTTACGTGGCCGCGACCCACAACTCACCGTGGTTGTACCCGATTACATCACCGAACCACCAGATGATCTACCGCCCGCCGTTGTCGGCACGCTCATTGATGAAAAGGCAGATATGCAAGACATCATCTCGACGCTCATCGACCTGGCCAACCGCGGTTATTTGACCATGGAAGAAGAAGAGAAAGGGCGCAATCACGTCTTTAAACGTACAGAAAAAACGTTACGTGGCAAGGAGCTACGGCCGTTTGAACGTCAATTCATGAAAGATGTCTTCCGCTCTAAAAAAGAAGTCTCTCTCAACAGCTTGCGCTATAAATTCTCAAGCAAGCTCCCCAATCTGCGCACAATGTTGTATCAAGAATTAGTCGATAACAAATTAGTGCCTCGATCACCACAAAACACGCGCCGCAATTATTGGGCACTGACGAGTGCTGTTTTCGTCATTGGCGTCATCGGTTTCATCGCCTTCTCAGCCATCTTTTCAGATACGATTTCGTCGGCTGTTTGTCTGCCATTGGCCTTGTTTGCGACCGCAATCGCTTTAGCTGTTGCCGCCACCCACATGCCCACAAAAACAGCCAAAGGCGTTGAAACCGCTGCGAAATGGGAAGCATTCAAAAAATATCTGCAAAATATTGAGGATTATCAAGATTTGGCACAAACCAATGAAATCTTTGAAAAATATCTTGCTTATGCTGTTGCTTTTGGCTTAGAACGCACCTGGATTCGCAAATTTTCGCAAGTGCCTAGTACGCCAATCCCAGGTTGGTATATGCCCTACGGTAGTTTTTACGGTGGCTATCATGGCGGCGCGGGTAGCAGACCAGTCGGCAGCAGTGGCAGTGGCGGCTCCATGTCGGCCCCCTCGCTAGAAGGCATGTCAAGCAGTATGGCCGGCGGTTTGGCAGCTATGTCTAGTGGCCTCACACGTATGCTCAACTCCAGCAGCACTGTGATGAAAAGCGTCAAACCCAGCAGCAGTGGTGGTGGTCGCAGTGGTGGTTATAGTGGTGGCTTCAGCGGCGGTGGCGGCTTTAGCTCTGGCGGTGGTGGTAGTGCGGGCTTTGGATAACAGGGCAGGAACACGGAGAATTGGGTGGGGTTTTGTTTAACTCCTCGACTCCACGATTACTTGACCACAAGACTAACTAACTACTAGTACTGCGCGGCGCAAGTTCCGCAATGGTTTGTAGTAACCGCTTTAGCGGAAGGACGCGACCAAAGTCGTTACTACAAACTACCATGTTATTCCGCCGACGTGTACTAGGCTATTCGACTAAAAGGAGTTCCATGGGACGTATACTTGGTTTAATTTTAATTGCTGGCGGGATTATTGTCGCCATTATCATCACAGCGCTGATGTTGGTTTATTATAATGAAGGCAGTTTGACCGGCGGTGCGGCGACGTTGGGTGTGGTACTTGGTTATTTGATATTGGTTTTGCCGCAGTTAGGATTTGGCATTTTCTTGTTATGGAAAGGTCAGCAGGAAACGGCCGTTGCTGCCAAAGCCAATAAACAACGCCAACTACTCGATATCGTCAAGTCCCGTGGACAAATCGACATCAGTGAAGTCGCTATCGAAATGCAAACCAGCAAAGATGATGTCCATGACATGATTCATCAGTTGGTCGGCATGGGACTCTACTCTGGTTATATCAATTGGGATGAAGGTGTGCTCTATTCCCGCGAGGCCCATCAACTACGCGATCTAACACAATGCGAACATTGTGGCGGACAGTTGGAATTAGCCGGGAAAGGTGTGATACAATGTCCTTATTGTGGAACAGAGTATTTCCTAGATTAAAGAATTAACAACAGTTACACGGAGGCTCACGGAGTAGGCACGGAGATGCACAGAGAGTCAGGAGGTTGCTACTATAAGCGATGTAGTTTGCCAGAT
>CAYGMR010000064.1:12891-15869 GCA_964350725.1 uncultured Ardenticatenaceae bacterium
GGCAACTGTGTTGATAAAAACATTCTCCTGTTCTCCGTGTAACTCCATTTTTCCTCTGTGAAACTCCGTGTTACTTTTATTCATAAAAACGAAGTTATCAGTTAACGTACAAGGAGCAATAAATAATGTCTAAGGAATATGTCGGGGATCTTTACGATAAGATCGTAGGTGAATCAGGTGGGTTCACGAATCTACTGAGTAAAATACCTGGTTTGAAAGGCTACATGGAAAAAGGTCGCCGCCGTGAAGCCGACCAACTTTTGCGTGAGACCTTAGCGTCATCGTTAGAAGCATCACGCTTACGCTTAAGCGGCGTACATCGCGAGTTGAGCCGCGACATCATCCTGGCAATGGATTATGCTGAAGAACTCGGCCGTGCGGATTCACGCTTAATGGGTCTAATTGGCAAAATCAAAGATGCCCCCGTCGGTTATGCAGGTTTCTTCGATGCCGTTAAAGTTAAAGAAGATGATTTAGCCCGCATTTATGCATTTGACGAAAGCATGCTCAATCATGTCGACGAGATTGATGCCAGCATTGATGCGCTCATGAATGCAGTGCGTGATAATGGTGACATAAACGCCACCCTGCGCCGTCTTAACACCGCCCTACAACTCGCCAATGAAGATTTCGCCGCACGCGACAGTGTTATCAAAGGCGTTCAATAGCAATCGAGTTTTCGCCACGAATTGCACGGATTTTTGACAAGTCTTGGATAATGCGTGGCGACAAGACTAACTGACTAAAAGACTAACTGACAAATTGACTAAAAAGGAGACAAACCATGGCCCAAGTATTTGACCGAGTAGCTGTAGACACCTGGCTCAGAGATGAAATTGTACAAAAATTCCCACGCGGTGGCCTGGGTGATATTAAATTAGGCTCACAATTGATCGTCAATCCTGGCGAAACCTGTGTCTTTGTGCGCGGCGGTGAGTCGATGGGAACTTTTACCCCTGGCCGCTATACATTAACCACTGAAAATATTCCCTACCTCACTGATTTGCTCGAGCGTGGTTTATTTGGCGGCAAAAATGTTTTCACTGCTGACGTCTATTTTGTAAAGACCACTGACATGACCATGCGCTGGGGAACTGCCAATCCGATCATCGTCGAACATCCGCAGCGTTCACCCGGGGCCAGTGCCATGCGTGGCAACGGCACGTATGTGATCAAAGTCAAAGAGCCGTGGCGCTTCTTGAATGCCGTCGATGGTTTCCGTGATAGCATCCGTTTAACCGAAATCAAGTCGCGCATTGACCCCATGTTGGGTGTCATGATCCAAGATAAACTCAGTGAATTGGCCATTGCCAAAAATCTAGGGCCAGCGCAGTTACAATCCTTCACCAAAGATTTGAATGAATTGTTGATTGGTTTGCTGCAAGAAGAGTTTGATGCCATCGGGATGGTGCTGGTTGATTTTAATATTGTGATGGGACTGCATCCCAATTCGTTGAAAGTCGTCACCGATATGGGTTATGGCACATCCTACGTGCAAAAACAGCAAGCCGATGCCTTTTTGGCGGCTGCCGAAAATCCGTCTGGCGGCAATTTGGGCGAGATTGGTTTTGGTGCGATGGGTATGGCGGCGATGCAAAATATGCAAAATCAGCAGCAGCCTCAACAGCAGGTGCAACAACCACAACAAGCGGCTCCCCCACCCGCGGCGGCTGGCACACCAGATGTGATGACGCCGGGGCAAGCGGCTGCAATATTGCAGGTATCTGAAGAGGATGTGGTTGTCGCAATTAAAGCAGGTGATTTGAAAGCACGCAAAATTGGCAATGCCTACCGCATCAGCAAGGCGAATTTGGAAGAATTTTTAGCTGGTTAAAGTTACGAGAGTTGTCAAATTTTGTAAATTTGACAACTCTGCTCGACCATAAACACGGACGGAAAAGAAAAGCGCGTTTACTGCTTGAATTCTTTTCTATCCGTGTTTTTGCTTTCAAAATAGTCGGACATGCTATTTTTGTTGATATAAGTCGCGGGCATTGGCGAACAAAATTGCTTCGGCCGTGTGCAAAGCTTCTGACTGTGGCATTAAATCTTCTGCGACAAACTCGGTTAACACCTTGCTCAGACCCCAGCGTCCCCAACGGGCTGCCAGCCAATAAATTTCTGGCATAGTGAAGGCATCTGTGGCGAAAAGGATTTTGTTATGCGGGGTCATGCCTAATATGTCGCGCAGCATGGTAGGAATGCCGGTTGTGGCGAAGGGGATGGCTAACGACAAATCGATGTAAACATGGGGGTAGATAGCCGCTAGATGGGCCAGTTCACGATAATAAGGCCAACCAGCATGCAGCAGTACCAATGGTGCGTCGGTCTGTTCGATCAACGGCCGTAACCCCAATGGATTCGCTGTTCTTAAATCAGCATCTTGATCACCAAAGCCAGTATGAAATTGGATCGGCAACTGCTGCCGTGCGGCTTCTTCAACCACAATCCCCAACAGAAAATCATTGAGCGGTTTGTCATCTAAGCGTACATTGTCAGAACAGTTGGCAATTTCTTTGAGACGGTTAAAGGCATCATGAGCAGCGCGGGTCGACGGCCGTTTCACTTCCAATCCACTCCGATACGCTGCAATCGACTTAAAAGCCACAACCCCATCAGCCCGCGCATGACCAAGCGCTTCCCGAAAAGCTTCAACGAAAGTAAAAAATGTCGCTTGTTCACAAATCAGCTTCTCGGCTAACGCTTCAATCCGTAATATCGGCTGCACAGGACAAGGCAGCACGGCTTGCATCATATCTGCATCATAGCCATCACCAGAGAGATAACCATAATCACATAACACATGTTCAATACGTGCATCTTCGAACAACTGCCGAATCCATTGCGTATACGGCCGTTGCCCGCGTGCCTCCAAAACGGCAGCAAGCGTCGCTCCACAATCCAACAATTCAGCCAACCAACGCACACCACTGCGTAAAAACAAAGTGTGGGGCGTATCGCGTTGCTGTACCAGCGGG
>CAYGMR010000065.1:0-1468 GCA_964350725.1 uncultured Ardenticatenaceae bacterium
GACCGAACCAACCCTGGGCCAATATTTCGCCCTCGGCCAGCAAGTGCTCGTCGCGGTGGATGATGCAGCCTACCAGGTAATGGCGGAGTCTGTGACAGGCAATTCTGCAAGTGGCGAATCGGAAGAGCCAACCAATGTGCAACCTGCGCAAACAACGAATACCGAAACCGAAACCGATCTAACTGACAATGATAACACCCCTCCCGACACCGAAGCTGATACGCCACGACCCAATATGTGTGGTGCGTTGCTGGCCATGCCGCTTTTGTTGGGCTTTGGTGGTGTTGTGAGTTGGTACGGCCGTCGGCGGCAATAATATCAAGTAGTATGTTATAATCTGGTCAAATAACTACGCAAAAAGGAAGCAGCAGATAGGGAGAGTGTAACGGATCGGAGAAGCATCTTCGATGCTTCAAAATCCGTCGCATTCACCCCATCCGCTGCAAAGTTCCCATGACCAACCTAGCCCATAAAGAAACCACCCACAAACTCATCGGCGCTTATTACAACGTCTACAACAACACCAGTCGCACATACCCCGAATATGTTTACGAAAAAGCATACTGCCACGAAATATGGCATTCTGGTCTACGGTATGAGAGTCAAAAAGAGTGTGATGTTTGGTATAAAGAGTGGCGGGTGGGCATACAGCGACTAGATATTCTGGCTGCTGAAGAGATCATCCTTGAACTCAAAGTTGTTCCGGAACTAACACCCCATAATCACGCCCAACTATATTCTTACCTGCGTGCCTTTGGTAAACAAGTTGGGTTGCTGTGCAACTTTGGCAGCGATAAACCTGAATTTGAACGCCTTTTCTATCACCGTCGCCAACCAAATAATCGTGCAGTTGAAACCATTCAGAAAACTGTAGCTGAGGGCTTATCTTCAGACTTGATTGCCCCAGATCTGGTTTACGAAATCATCGGCAGCTTGTATGAGGTACATACAACCCTTGGCCCAGGTTTTATCAAACGCATTTATGCCAATGCTTGTTATAAAGAGATGTTGGCACGTGGGCTGCCAGTAACGGCCGAAAAAAGATTCCAGGTTATTTATCGTGGTGAGCCAGTCGCAGAAATCAAGTTTTCACATGTGCGAATCGAAAAAACAGTGTTGGTTTTCCCCGTAGCGATATCAAACATAAACAAAATACGTCTCAACAATATCAAGGAATGGCTCAGAGTAACGGGCATCCCCCTCGCCATCATTGCCAACTTCAACGATCTCGCGCTGGAGCCTGTGATATTACGCGCCTAGCAGCGGATGGGGGGAATGTGACGGATTTGGAAGCATCTTCGATGCTTCTTTTTGATCCGTCACATTCACCTTATCCGCTGCCAAGCCCCCCGCCCAATCAATCTTTGGTAACAACCCCAGCTCTTCCAATGCCAACCCGTCCGGCCAGGTCTTAGGGCCGGGAATGGTACGGGGCTTCGCTATCGGCTTATCCGGTGCAGGCCGTTGC
>CAYGMR010000065.1:1478-15869 GCA_964350725.1 uncultured Ardenticatenaceae bacterium
GGATCAAAAATCCGTCACATTCTCCGAATCAGTTGCTGAGCCCCCCGCCCAATCAACTTCGCCGAAGTCCGCACCGAGATCGTAAATGCAAAAAATGGCCCAAAATCGCGTGTGGCCGGCATACTCGTAATAAATAAACCTGGAATATTGGCCTGAAACTGTTCATCTAGCAGTGGATAGCCGTCAGCCGTGGCAAGATTATCCAAAATGTTACCTTGCGCCAAAAAAGACACCTGATTTATATTGACGCGGTAGCCAGTTGCCAGAATGATATGGTCGACGGTAAGCGTTGTGCCATTGTTGAGGGTCACGCTTAACGTACCATCGGGCATCTCATCACAAGCTGTAATGAAGCTGTTGGGCCACAACTGAACGCGATCTGTCAAGACGCGCTCAGCCAACCATGGTTCTACTTTCAAACGTCCTTCATCCCAGAGGCGCCTATTCACTGCATCCTTTTCGGAGGGGGTCAGATTGCGGAACCAGCCAGGATTGTCGAGCATGGCATCTACAAGTGGATTAACCCACGACCAATCAGCTTCGGCAAAGGCGGGGGTGTCATGACGGTGGACGACATGTACGGCCGTTGCGCCAGCCTCTTGTAACAATGCGGTCCACTCAAAGGCACTTTGACGCCCACCAACAATCAAACAACGCCGGCCAGCCATATCATTAAAATCCACATGCTCACAAGTGTGTGAATAACGTCCTGCTGGAATGTGGGCTACCAATTCAGCCGGTTCGTTCTTGAAAGGCTTGAATCCAGGCGCGATAGCCACAGTGTCAGCATGGATTGTGCTGCCATCTGCCATTGTCGCCCGAAAGCGCGGCGTTTTTTCAGGAAAAACGTCCAATTGCTGCACAAACATGGGTACGGGTTCAATTCCTTGTTGATCTTGGAACCAGGCAGCGTAATCCAGGTAAAAAGCTAACGAAAGCGGTTCAACATCTGCGGAGGTCAGTCCTTGCGTTTGCAAATAAGCTTCAATGGTATCTTGATTGCTGGGGTCAAGATGCCAATCGCAAGCAGAGCGTAAAAACATCCCATCTGGCATATTTTCCTGCCAAAAGCCCATCGGTTTGCCAACGATAATGTAATTAATGCCTAAATGCTGTGCTTCTGCAGCCAGCGACAATCCAAAAGGGCCAGCCCCGATTATGAGTAAGGAAGTGTGTGATTTCATTTTACTGTGTTCCAATTTGTGGGTGTCATTCAGAACGGTGCGAAGCATAGTGAAGAATCCCAGCTTTCTGGCTCATTTAATACCATAGGGAGGCTTCACTGCGTTCAGCATGACACGTTTTGGGTTTTATATGCCAAGGGTTGTTACATACGCTCAACTGCGAGGGCAACGGCTTCGCCACCACCTAAACAGAGGGCCGCAATGCCGCGCTTTAAGCCGCGATCTTGCAAAGCAAACAACAAGGTTGTCAGGATACGTGCGCCGGTCGCACCCAGTGGATGACCCAAAGCGATGGCGCCACCGTTGACATTGACCTTGTCCCACTCCCACCCAGCATCGGCCAATGCATAACCATTGGCTAAGACCTGGGCAGCAAAGGCTTCGTTGAGTTCGATTAGATCAACATCGGCCAATGTCCAGCCGATTTTTTCTAACAAACGTGGGATAGCCAAAGCCGGTGCGGCAAAAATACGTTTGGGTTCCACTGCCGCTTGCGCGTAGCCCACGATGCGTGCCAACGGTTGTGCGCCAACAGCAACGGCCGTTTCCAAACTCGCAACCACCAAGGCAGAAGCCGCATCATTCAAGCCCGGCGCGTTACCGGCCGTGACACGCCCATCCTTGCTAAAAGCGGGCCGCAACTTGCTAAGCACATCAAGAGATGTATCGCGCCGTGGCGATTCATCGTCGGCCACAACAGTTACACGCCCTTTGCGATCTGTGATCGAAATCGGTGCGATTTCAGCATCGAATTTGCCATTGTCGGCCGCGCTGATCGCTTTTTGATGGCTGGCCAGGGCATAACGATCCATCGCTTCGCGTGTGACTTCATATTCAGTGGCAATAAATTCGGCTGCGTTCCCCATGCCCCAATCTTCAAAGGCACACCATAGCCCATCGACAACAAGTGCATCACGTAAGGTGGTGGAACCATAACGCAGCTGGTTGAGACGGCCGTCTACCAAATGAGGGGTACGGCTCATGCTTTCAACTCCGCCAGCGACATATAGATGTCCATCACCAGCACGAATCGCTTGCGCAGCCAACATCACCGCTTTGAGGCTGGCACCACATACTTTATTAACTGTGGTTGCACCAACACTGCTGGGTAAACCGCCGCGCAGCGCACATTGGCGCGCGATATTTTGGCCTAAGCCAGCGGAAACAACATTGCCCATATAAACTTCATCGACAGCGGCTAAATCGGGAAGGTTTGCGCGTGAAATAGCGGCTTGTACGGCCGCTGCGCCCAATTCAGCAGCCGACAAGCTGCTCAAAGCGCCTTGCATACGGCCAATGGGTGTGCGTACTGCACTGAGTATTACTGCTTGGGTTGAATTATTAGGAGACATAGGATCATTTTAAAGGATTAGCGCAGCGAAAGCAACGGCCGTTACCCCCCCCACAAGCGATGCCAACAAATTGACAACATCATTATTCAACCACGACCATCCACGGTACGGCCGTGTCGTGGTGCCACATTTGTGTACCTTGCGCTCTGTATCCTTTTCGCAAGTGTCACAGTAATAGATTTGCTGCACTGTCGCGCCTAGCAAACTGTCACAAAGTGAACCCACCAAGCCGCCTAAAGCCCCAGCCAAAGCGGTCAAAAGCAAGTTATAATCCGTCAGGAACCCTGCCGTTAGACCAATCAGCAGTCCACCCAAAAATGATACCAATGTACCCAGGGGAGAAATACCCCCAGATGTACCAACATCCACAGGTTTCCCGTTCGTAATCAGGCGCGGAGGGCTGTTACTAAGTGTCCCTAATTCCGTCGCCCAAGTATCGGCCGTGACAGTGCCCATCACGCCAACGAAAAGAAAAAACCAAATTTGTGTAGGAACGGCCGTTGTCGGCACAATCACACTCAAAACAGCAATGATCGTGCCCAAGCCACCATTAGCAAAAACCTGCCCCATATCGCGTCGATGGCCTTTGTCGAACTTCTCTGCTGCCGTGCGTTTTTCTGCTTCTTTATAATGCGAAAGCAAACTGGAGCTAACAAAAAACACGCCCAAAACAACGCCCCACTGCCAGCCACCCAGACCAAATGTCAACGTCCCGACAAATAACGCGCCAACAGCACCTGAACCCGACAAAGATCCGCGCCAATAAGCCAGCGCCACAATAATGGCGCTAAAACCAAAAGCAATCAAAAGTTGATTTAACATGCTGCAAAGTGTACCAAAGGGTACAAAAGCTGCCAGAATAAAGCGATATGACACCCTACACCCCCCACGCATGATATTTGACACTTGCCACAACAACCCTTATCTTTCATGCTATAAACGTTGCAGAAACGATAGCGATAATTCCCGCTGTGTTTTTCCAACAAACCATACCGATAGGAGAATCGTATGAGTGAAAACCTGAACCCGTTTGCTATCGCGCAAGCTCAATTGGATGAAGCTGCCAGGGTATTGCAACTGGATCCCGACATGCACGCATTTTTGCGTGAACCCATGCGCGAATTCCACTTCACAATTCCTGTACGCATGGATGATGGCACGGTACGCTCATTTCAAGGCTTTCGCGTGCAATATAATGATGCGCGTGGCCCGGCAAAAGGTGGGGTGCGTTTCCATCCTGACGAGACCATCGACATCGTACGTGCGTTAGCCGCATGGATGACCTGGAAAACGGCCGTTGTCGATATTCCGTTAGGTGGTGCAAAAGGGGGCATTGTTGTTGATCCGCGTGAATTAACTCCCACCGAATTAGAACGCCTCTGTCGTGGCTACATGCGCAATATCGCACGCTTTGTAGGCATCAACCAAGACGTACCCGCCCCAGATATGTACACAAATCCGCAAACTATGGCCTGGATGATGGATGAATATGAAGTTCTGATAGGTCAACACGAACCTGGCGTGATCACGGGTAAGCCGGTGCCGCTGGGCGGATCGCTTGGGCGCGACAATGCAACTGCACGCGGCGGTATCTATGTATTGCGCGAGGCTGCCAAAACGTTAGGGATCAATCTAAAAGGCAAAACCGCTGCTATTCAGGGGTATGGCAATGCGGGTACATTTGCCCATCAGTTAGCCGAAGACCTTCTAGGCATGAAAGTTGTTGCTGTCAGCGATTCGCGTGGCGGCATTATCAATATGGATGGCTTAGATTGTGAAACCACTGTTGCGCACAAAATGCGCACTGGTGCTGTCAAAGGTTTTCCAAATGCAGATGCGATCAGCAATGCTGAGTTACTAGAATTAGAGGTTGATGTACTCGTCCCCTCAGCCTTAGAAAATGTGATCACCCAAAAGAACGCAAGCAACATTAAAGCCAAATTTTTGGCTGAGCTAGCCAATGGCCCTACAACTCCCAAAGCTGATGATGTTCTTTATAAAAATGGTGTCTATGTGCTGCCCGACTTTCTCTGCAACGCTGGCGGGGTCACAGTGAGCTATTTCGAGATGGTGCAAAATGGATATCAATTTTACTGGACAAAAGAAATGGTATATGAACGTCTCGATCAGAAGATGACAAAAGCCTTTTACGCTGTTTATGAGATGGCTAAGGCAAAGAATGTTAATAATCGCGTTGCAGCTTATTTGGTAGCCATCGATCGTGTGGCACAGGCTGTACGCTTGCGTGGTGGGGTTTAGGCCAATGCAAGAGATTAATGATCCCTAAGACAGATTGTTTTGGCATTGGCTAGTCTATTCCCACGTAAAATTAAAAGGATCGTAACTAACCGGCGCGGTCAGGAGACACGGCCGGAGCACCTGAATAGTTACAAAGGATCATTGATTATTGAAAATAACCTTAACAAAATAACAGCTTCAAAAATCCAAAGGTATCTGCTTTGTTTTTATTGCCCACAAACGCTTTCATGGGCAAAAGATTAGTTATAGGCGGCTTAAGATAGTAATTAATCAAATCCGGTTATAAAATTAGTACACTTTTTAAGTAAAATCCCATTGTTTGTGTGCGCATCTATTTCTAGGTGCGCACGCTTAATAAATCCCATTATTTGAGGTTAACAATCCCATGAGTGAAAATCTGAATCCGTTTGCAATTGCGCAGGCTCAATTTGATGAATCTGCGGCCGTTTTACAATTAGACCCAGATATGCATGCATTTTTGCGCCAACCGATGCGTGAATTTCATTTCACAATTCCTGTACACATGGATGATGGCTCTGTGAAGAGCTTCAAAGGTTATCGTGTGCAATATAATGACGCACGCGGCCCGGCCAAAGGTGGGGTACGTTTCCATCCTGATGAGACCATCGACACGGTGCGTGCACTGGCCGCCTGGATGACTTGGAAAACGGCCGTTGCTGACATTCCACTTGGTGGTGGTAAAGGTGGCGTGATCTGCAATCCACGCGAAATGTCACAAAATGAACTACAACGCCTGAGCCGTGGTTATATGCGCAATATCACCCGCTTCGTTGGGCTCACGCAAGATGTGCCCGCACCAGACGTCAACACCAATCCCCAAATCATGTCTTGGATGTTGGATGAATATGAGGTAATAAGTGGTCACCATGAACCCGGTGTAATCACTGGCAAGCCACAACCTTTGGGGGGCTCGGCGGGACGTACACCCGCGACGGCAATGGGTGGCATTGTCACCATTCGTGAAACTGCAAAATTGCTGGGTATAGACTTGGCAGGCGCGACTTGTGCCGTGCAAGGCTATGGCAATGTCGGTTCATTTGCACATCAATTGGCACACGACATATTAGGCATTAAAGTAGTGGCTGTCAGCGACGAGTTTGGTGGCATCTATAGCGCTGACGGACTAGACCCCGTTGCGGTTTCAAGTCATCTGAAAAAATATGGCAAAGTTGGCGGTTGTCATGGCAGTGAACCGATCAGCAACGCTGCTTTGCTAGAATTGGATGTCGATATTTTAATTCCTGCGGCTATCGAAAACCAAATTACGAGTCAAAATGCTGACAAAATTAAAGCTAAGATTATTGCTGAATTGGCCAATGGCCCCACGACACCAGAGGCAGACGACATCCTCAATGATAAGGGTGTTTATATTATTCCCGATTTCCTTTGTAACGCGGGTGGTGTGACTGTTTCTTACTTCGAAATGGTACAAAATGCATACCAATACTATTGGGATGAACAATTGGTGCAAGAACGGCTGGATCAAAAAATGACGACTGCTTTCCACGCCGTCCACAATATGGCGCAAGCCCGTAAAGTGCCCAATCGGGTTGCAGCTTATCTAGTTGCAGTGAGCCGCGTCGCTGAAGCTGTACGCTTGCGTGGTTGGGTCTAAAACACGCACGATTTTAATGCGAGGGTCTGCGAACAACTGTCATACCTGCGCGGGAATGACACTACTGCCAACTTGTTCGTGCACCCTTCATGCGATATGCGCTTGCCTAAAAAGAACATTTGTGCTAAAATATAACATTGGTAAATATAGATTGAGGCTTGGGATTTAAGATTAAATATGATATGATTTGTAGGCGATTCTCGCAAATCATTTTACTAGCGTTTGTGCAAGCCTAAAGGAGTGAACCATGTATCAAAAGATCATTGTTGTAGGAAATTTAGGTCGAGACCCTGAAATGCGGTATATGCCAGATGGCACGGCCGTTACTAGTTTTAGTGTTGCAACGAGCCGCCGCTGGACCGATAAACAAAGTGGTCAACCAGTCGATGAAACGACTTGGTTCCGCGTAAGTGTCTGGGGTCGGCAAGCAGAGACAGCCAACCAATATTTGAGTAAAGGCAGCAAGGTGTTGGTTGAAGGACGCATCAAACCTGATATCAATACTGGCGCACCAAGAATTTGGACACGCCAAGATGGAACGGTTGGGTCGTCATTTGAAATCACTGCCGATACTGTTCGTTTCTTGAGTGGTCGTGAAGATGTGGGCGGCTATGGTGCGCAATCTGATGATGGCATGGATGCTGGTGCACCCGCGCAAGAAGAAGACGAGATTCCATTCTAGTTTGTAACCCATTCGAAAAAGACAATTAGAGGCGTGCTAGAAGATTTCTAGCACGCCTTTTTTTTATATTCAAACATGATTATCATTTCCACAATACAGCTACTTGCGGCATCTTTGGTGAGGCTGGCAGCCGTCTCCGCCTCGGCAGAACAGGAGGGGCAGGAAAAAACGAAGTTTGAGGAGAATGTTTTATTGAGAATTACGTCAATCTGGAAACACGAATAATAACCTGGGCAGCGACGCAGCCGGCGATTCGTGCCCTGGTTGTGGTTGGATCGCGGGCGCGGGATGAGCAAGCAGCAGATGAATGGTCGGATTTAGATTTAATATTTTTCACGACTACTGCCGAGCAATATGTCAACGACAACACCTGGTTAGCCTTATTTGGCGAGGTATGGGCGCGTGTTTTACAGCACACACAGGCCGGTGATGTGGAATGGATGGTTGTGTATGCGGGTGGGTTGAAGGTAGATTTCTTTTTTGCGCCCATGACGGGCGAGCTGTCGGAGTTGTTGTTTAACGGCCGTTACGCCGAAGTAACACAGCGTGGTGTGCGCGTGCTGCTGGATAAGGACAGTCAAAACTCGCTTGTTTTGCCCCCTTTTGCACTTGTTAAACAGGAAAAACCAACAGCCGAAGAATTTACGACCGTTTCTCAAAAATTCCATCTCTACGCCTACCGCACAGCCATGATGCTGCGGCGTGGCGATTTATGGCGCGCGCAGACGTTTATCAATAACGAGATGCGACCCGCCTTGCTCACGATGTTGGCCTGGCAAGCACAAGCGACACAGGGATTGGCGCATGATACGTGGTACGACGGCCGTTTCCTGGAAACATGGGCCGATCCACGTGCCATCGCAGTGCTGCCCACGACATTTGCGCGTTATGATGTTGCAGATATGCGCCGGGCTTTATTGGCGTTGTTGGATTTGTTTGGCTGGTTGAAACAAGAAACGGCCGTTAACTGGCAATATCATTCACTGGCTAGTGAAAAACAAGTATCTGCCTGGATAACGGCCGTACTATCTGAGTAGTTCTGTTTTTTTTGCCACGAATTTCGCGATTTTAGACCGTTTTAATTCAGGCAATATTTGTCACTTACAAATTAACCGCTAGCTAAAATGCTGATTAGCCGACACGTCACTTTGCTTACACTTATTGTATGACAGTACCTGGGGTAACAACCATTGAAAGGATCATACTCAATGCAATTAAGATGCCTACGGTAATAACCAAAATACGTGTCCAGTTAATTTTCTTACTGCCATCACCTCGTTTTGCTGCCTGGTGTGGCGGGTTTTTGGTGACGCGGCGTTTTTTTGTTGCTGCCATTTGAAACTTTTTCTCCCTGAAAAAATATTTACATGTTTTGACCCATAAAATGGGCGACACGAGTATATCATAAAAATAAATTGTGTGGCGATGTCCTAAGCTCGTTTTAAGCGGGTTAGCGAGTCAGTCCGATCGTTGACTGGTTGAAATGCTGATTGCTTATAAATACGCATCAAACCAACGCAGCATATGTTCCAGACGCGCAACACGCCGGTCAGTACGGCCGTTGCGCGACAAACCATGTTCTTCACCAGGAAACAAAATCAACTCCGAATCAACACCTATCCTTTGCAAAGCGGCAAAGACTTGCTCTGCTTGCTCTTGAGCACAGCGCAAATCTTGTTCGCTGTGGATCAACAACGTGGGTGTGGTCACATTGCCAATGCGGCTGATGGGGGACTGCTGCCAATAGTTGTCGAAATCTTCCCAAGGGGTCGTCTCGCTGCCGAAGAGATTTTCAGTCAGCCAACTCATATCACTGGAACCATAAAAACTGATGAAATTACTGACCACACGCTGCGCAACGGCCGTTTTGAAACGGTCTGTGTGGCCAATAATCGTCAAAGTCATGTAACCACCATAACTGCCACCGGTGACACCCATGCGCTGCCCATCGATGTAGGGCTGCTGCTGGACGTAGTCTGTCCAGGCCATCAAATCAGCATAATCGACGGTGCCCCATTGGTTAGTGATGGCGGCAGAAAATGCTTCGCCAAAGCCTTGGCCGCCGCGTGGATTCGTCCAATAAACCACATAGCCATTGGCGGCTAAATAATGGAACTCATGCATGAAACCGCGCCCGTACTGCGTCATCGGTCCGCCATGAATTTCGAGAATAGACGGATAACGTTGGTCGGGGTCAAACGCGGGTGTTTTTAATATCCAGCCATGCAGATCGTTGTCATCTGGCCCCTTGAAAGCCACTTCTTCAAGCGTGCCCCACTCAATCTCGTCAAATAATTCGGCGTCGAAATTTGTTAGCGCGTGTGTTGCGCCAGTCGCCAAATCTTTGAGCCAAATTTGACCGCTCGACCACAACGTTCCCCACACATAGGCGATCTTACTCTGCGCTGCATCCAGGCTGAAGCCGCCGCTGATGCCGGGTTCCGGGGTCAGGCGTTCAATGGTGGGTTCATCGGCGGTGGTCACGGTGAGCAAAGGTTGGTCGCCGTGGGTTGTGGTTTGGCAGTAAAGGCAACGGCCGTCGCTCGACCAGACCGGCGGCGTTTGCGGCGAACCGCTGCCAGAATCCGTAATCGTCACCAGACTCATGTGCAGATCAAACGCGCCTGTTAAATTGCGCGGCGTACCGCCACTGATGGGGGCGATATACAAGCTGCTGTTCTGATAGGGTTTGCGTAATTGCTCACGCCCCATAAATGTCACCCATTGGCCATCTGGCGAGATGGTGGGCAGCCATTTACGGCCGTCGCGGGTCTCAATTCGCTGCAATTCACCACCAGCAGCGGGCAGCAGATAAAGTTCAGCGGCATCGGGATTCAGGGCTGGGTCAACACTGCGGTTGGAAACACAGAGGATATGGTTGCCATCTGGTGTCCAGCGCGGTTCGGTCTCGTCAAAACGGCCGTCTGTCAACTGCTCAGCAGCACCACTTTCGGCATCGATCGTCCAAATGTGCCATTTTTCTGCGGGCGCATAACCAGCCCCATTTATTTTATAGTCTAGGTGCGTGATATGGCGCATGACGATGCCCAGCTTCTTTTTTTGCTCATCTTTTTCGCGTTCGAGAACGGCAGCATCTTTTTTACGGAACTGGGCGACGAGCTGTGTGCCAGCGGGTGACCAGGCAAATTGGGCAAAACTACCTGCTACTGTAGTTAACGGCCGTGCCTCGCCACCATCTACAGAGATCAGATACAGTTGCGCTTGCTTTTCATCAGCTCTGTTTGAAAGAAAGGCGATTTGGCTGCCATCCGGCGACCAGCGCGGCTGGCTGTCGTTGTGGTCGCCAACTGTAAATTGGCGCGGCGCGGTGCTGGCATCAGTTGGCACCAGCCACAGGTTGGTATACTTTTTCTCAGTTTTTTGATCGACCCACCGCACACAAAAAATGACCTGGCGGCCATCGGGCGAAATTTGGGGGTCAAAGACGGTTTTTAGTTTATAGAGGTCGTTGGCAGTTAACGGCCGTTTCTGTTTAGACATTATTTCTCCGATCATACTTGAAGTTTTTCAACTTCGGCTAGAGTTGGTAAGGAAGGCTGTGCGCCCGCTTTGGAAGCGGCGAGTGCACCAGCAGCATTGGCAAAATCAACTGCGTCTGGAAGAGAACGGCCGTTAGCAATCGCCACAGCCAACGCCCCATTAAAGGCATCCCCGGCGGCGGTGGTATCGACAACATCAATCGGATAAGCGGGTATTTCTTTGTGCTGTGCAGCGCTTATCAACAAGGCACCCTTACTGCCCAATGTCATCACGATTATTTTGATACCGACTCGATCTAAAGATAACAAACCAGCAGCTTGTTCTGGATCGAATAGTCCCAAAATTGCGGCTTCCGTTTCATTAGGGGTCAAAATATCAATCGCTTGCAAGAGCGTTGGCGGCAAGGGCTTGGCTGGCGCTGGGTTGAGGATGACACGGACATTATGTTTGTTTGCTAGAGCAACGGCCGTTTCCACCACAATTAAAGGCACTTCTAATTGCAGCAGCACACAATCAGCCGCTTGAATGGCAGCTTCTGCGGCAAAGACATCTGCGGGTGTCAGTGTGTTGTTGGCACCAGCAGCAACGCCAATCACATTTTCGCCGTGCTGATCAACCATAATGAGCGCGACACCAGATGCTTTTTGCGCATCAAATGAAATAAATTCTGTGCTGATACCTTCAACCTGGCAAGCAGCAAGAGCCGCCTCGCCAAATGAATCGCGACCTAGACGTGTGATAAAAGTGACATCTGCGCCCAGCCGAGCAGCTGCGACAGCTTGATTGGCCCCTTTACCGCCACGCGCCACCATAAAATCGTCGCCCAACACAGTCTCCCCCGCTGTAGGGAAATGCGGAACTTGGATGACCAGGTCTGTATTACTGCTGCCGATTACTACAATTTTGGGTTTCATAATTTTCTGTCTCTATTATTTCACAAATTCACACAGATCACTATGTTTGCATATTTCGCATAATTGTAATTTTTAGCCACGGATTATGAATTAAATTCGTGAAAATGCTGCGGTTTCACTCAGCACAAGCCTGTGTTAATCCGCGGCAAAAAAACGCAAAGATAGTGACAGATCATTCTATCCACCCTGGATCACGAAGTTTTTAACGCACAACGGCCGTTTCTAGGGAGAAACGGCCGTTTGATAATACATTAGACGTTGCAGGCAGCGTCTTTACACTAATTCTGCATCAACCTCAATGACAGCCACAGCAGCCAGCGCCCGCGAAATAGGGCAATTCGCTTTCGATATCGCCACTTTTTCAGCAAAAGTTTCTGCACTCACGCCAGGCACTTTCGCTTTGGTCGTTAGCACGATTTTTTCGATGACGGGGCCGGTATCGTCTGATCCAAAATGGACTTTGGCGACGGTGTTGATGCTCTCTGGGGGGAATTCATCCCCAGTCAGAACTGCACTCAAGAACATCGAGAAGCAGCCTGCATGTGCCGCGCCAATGAGTTCTTCAGGATTGGTGCCTTGTACATCACCAAAACGTGTGCCAAAAGAAAAGGGAACGTCAAATGCACCGCTCCCAACTTTCATATTACCATTGCCTTCTTTAAGTGTGCCTTCCCAGGTTGTTTCTGCTGTTCGAATTGCCATATTCATTTATCTCCATTGATTTGAATTTTGGTCATGGTTCATCTTAAACCCTGCCGAATTTTGTTACTGATTACTTAAAACCTATTTTACACACAAGAACGCATGCATGTCTAGGAAAACGTCTGTTTGGGGTGCGGGGTGTTCTTGTGGATGCATTGCGGGCACGGTCAGAGACATGGCCCTGGGCGATAGCGGAAAGCGATCATTCTAGCTTAGTCAGTGGGCATACCAATCAAGTGCGTTGCTCTGGTCTGCAAGCGATAGCCACCCTGATGATAAATAATACAATCTTGCCCAAATACTTCTGCCAGCTTGCTGCGTAAGCGATGAACGGCCGTTCGTACATTCGTCGTACCCGTTGTCATGCTTGGCCATAAACGCCGAACAATATATTCGTTGTTAACCACCTCACCCTGTCGCCGCAAAAAAAGATGCAGCAAACGGGATTCGGTAGGCGAAAGGTTTACACGTGTATTATCAACCCGTAATTGGCGGCGCGGCCAATCAATATTCAAGGGTTTGTGGGTGACGCCAGCAAAACGGGTGCGACCATAATGCCCGGCGACACAGACTCAACGACACTATCCTCTGCATATACATTTAATGCGCGTGCAAACAACGCTGGGTCACGGCGATCTGCAACCAATACGACAGGTAAATCAGAAAAGGTCTGCACATTTTTGCAAAACGTAAAGGCATACTCGGGATTATTATGCGGGAGAGATAGCACCATCAAGTCAGGCAAGCGATATTGTGTCATGCGCTGTAGGGCATCCTGAAACGAAACGGCCGTTTGCACAGTATACCCAGCTTTAGAAAGCGCAGCGGCCGTTGCGTGACTCCAGGTCGCGTTCAAATCCACGAGTAATATTTGAGTGTCCAACATCTTTATCTCTCCGCCTTGTGCATCTGTTTTCTGCCAGTATACAAATCAAACGTGAGACAAACGTCAGATAAACGTCATATGCAAAAACCGATTGCCGCACAACCAGTTTGAGAGTACTATCCCGGCATAGGAACCCTTTTTAAGCTGTTGGGAGTACACACCAAAGCAGGATAAGTTGTCAATGAACCGGCGCATCAAATTATTAGGCTCATTAACCATCGAAGAGGATGGACGGCCGTTACGCATCATGAACAGTGCCAAAGGGTGTGCACTTGTTGCCTATCTCGTGCTGACGAATGAAGTCCAGAGTCGTGAAAAAGTGGCCGATTTGTTATGGGATTCCAGTTCTACAAGCCAATCATTACAACGTTTGCGCGAGTTGTTGACACGTGTGCGCAAAGGGCTGCCCGACATAAAAGTCACACGCCAAACGGTCACATTTCAAGCTGACGCAAATACCGTTGTTGATTATTTTGCCTTACAAACCGGTTTGGCGACCAATGATTTGGCACAGTTAGATGCCGCTTTGCAACTTTATTCAGGTGAACTACTTGCCGCTTTTCATGTAAAAAATGCACCGCGTTTTCATGAATGGTTGTTGATCGCTCGCGAACGTGTGCGCCACCAAGTGCAAGATGCCCAACGCCGCCTATGTCTTGCTTATGCAGAAAAAGAAATGTGGACGCAGGGCATCTCCGTCACACGTCGTTGGCTTGCCCTGGAACCGTTAGATGAAGATGCTCATCGTTGGTTGATTCAGTTTTTAATCCAAAATGAGCAGCCAACCGCCGCCATGCAGGCGTATGAAGCGTGCCGCCAAATTCTATGGGAAGAATTAGCCATTGATCCAGAGCCAGAAACCCAGGCGTTAGCGCGGCGCTTAACCCAACATAGCCTTGCAGAAACGGCCGTTGAAAATGCAACACAACCACATCTGAGCGCACTCACATCAAAAACATTATCCGCACCGGGGTTCCTGCCCTCAAACGCAACGTTGCCCTATCGCCGTAACGAAGATTTTGTCGGACGCGAGGCTGTCTTGTTAAACGTGGCAGCTATCTTTGGGGCTGAACCAAAAGAGGCTCGGCCGCCAGTCGTCGCCATCACAGGCATGGCCGGCTTGGGCAAGACCCAGACCGCAGTGGAGTTTTGTTATCGTTACGGCCGTTACTTCACAGGCGGGGTCTTTTGGATGAGTTTTGCCGAAGCTGATTCTGTGGCCGAAGAAGTCGCATTGATTGGCAGTGAACGCGGTTTGGGTTTATTTAGTGAAAA
>CAYGMR010000066.1:0-15803 GCA_964350725.1 uncultured Ardenticatenaceae bacterium
CCCAGCAAAGCGGCGCGTAATAGCGCCAATGCCAAGTACAGTGCCATCCACACCCTCTTTGTCAATAATATTCGACAAAAAGTCGGCAAAACTAACAAACATATCGCGGATGATGTTCTCGTGAACAAAGTCATGCCAGAAGGCCCAATCCAACTTAAACGCCAGCCATTTCGACAGACGGTTAAACAACGGCCGTAACCAATTCATGACAAACGTATTCACAGGCAAGACCGCAAACCACCATATCGGCGTTCTTTGCAACGGATCGCGATCCGTTGCAGTTTCTGGCCGCTTGCGATAAACAAAGAAAGCCGCCGCCAAAGCAATCAACGCCAGCGCCGTCGAAATCAATGCCACGCGTGGCGAGATTACGATCGGTGTGTGCGGCATGTGAATCAAACCTTCTTCGGTTAGCTCAAACGATAAAATCGAATGTTCCAACCACGCTTCAAGCCCTAACCACAAGTCGTTTACACTATGATGGAATCTTTCCGAAAGCTCCGTCGTGAAGAAAGGTAAATTAAGCAACCCACCAAAAGCCGTGAGCAGCGCCAAAATAATCAACGGCACGGTCATAAGCGGGGGGCTTTCTTGTGCATGTTCGGCCGCAGCATGACGTGGTTTGGCAAAAAAGACCATCTTCAACTGCCGCCCCACATAAAAAGCAGTGCCTAATGCCGCGATAGTCAACGCAATGTAGACACCAATATAATTGGCTTCTCCATGCGCTAATATTTCATCTTTTGACCAGAATCCTGCAAATGGGGCAATACCAGCCAAGGCCAATGCCCCAACTGTGAAGACGATAAAGGTGATGGGCATGCGTTTACGAATACCACCCATAAAGCGCATATCTTGTGGGTCAAAGCCATCATCTTCATCAGAATGATCACTATGTTCGTGAACGTGATGATGACCATGTTCCATACCATGAATTACAGAACCTGCACTCATGAAGAGCAATGCTTTGAAAAAAGCATGGGTAACCAGGTGGAACATCGCCGCGACATAGGCACCCGTACCAGCCGCTGCCACCATGAAGCCCAATTGACTCACGGTTGAATAGGCCAACACTTTTTTGATGTCGAATTGAGTAAAGGCGATAAAGCCGGCGATCAATGCCGTAGCCGCACCCACATAAGCAACTAAATCCGGCGACGACATGATGCCGAATATCAGTGGCCCAGCTTCACGCGCAAGTTCGTACAACACATTACTACGCACGATCAAATAGATACCAGCAGTGACCATTGTAGCCGCGTGGATAAGGGCAGAAACGGGTGTCGGGCCAGCCATGGCATCGGGTAACCAGATGTAGAGTGGCAGTTGAGCCGATTTACCGGCAACGCCGAGCAGGAATAGAGCAGTAACGGCCGTTAATACCACACCAATCGGCGCACTAAACAACCCGAAATGAACCATATCTCCCGCATCAAACATCTCGATCGCACCAACAAACACTTCGTTATAAGTGAGCGTGCCAAATGTCCAGAACAACAAAATCATTGCCAAAATGACGCCAAAGTCGCCAATACGATTCACCACAAACGCCTTGCGTCCCGCATTCGCATTCATCGGTTCGCCGTTTTCATCTGTGCGATCCCACCAGAAACTAATCAGCAAGTACGAACACAAACCAACCCCTTCCCAGCCGACAAACATTACCAGGTAATTATTCCCGCTGACCAGTATCAGCATAAAGAAAATAAAGAGGCTAAAGTAAGCGAAGAAACGCGAGAAATTCGGGTCGCCATGCATATAACCAATCGCATAAATGTGAATCAGAGAACCCACACCCGTGACAACCAACATCATCGTCACAGAAAGCGTATCGACTTGCAGTGCCCATGGAATCAGTACATCATGGGACGGAATATTAATCCAATCAAATAGCCACACCGTTTCGGCATGATATCCATTGCTCTGCAAACTAAAGAACAACAGCACAGCGACCAAAAAGGCACCCAATGACATGGCACTGGCAAACCCGCCAGACCATTTTTCCCCCGTCGCCCGATTAGCAACAACAAACCGTCGTCCCACCAACCCATTAAACAAAATGCCAATGAATGGGAAGACCAAAAGTAACGGGGCTAATCCAAATGCATTCATGAATATTTACCCCTTCAACATATTAATTTCGTCGATATTGATGCTGTGTTTTGTGCGGAATATCGTCACAAGCAACGCCAGGCCGACCGCAACTTCCGCAGCGGCCACCGTAATCACAAAAAACACCAACACCTGCCCATCTAAATCGCCCAACTGCCGCGCAAAGGCCACAAATAAAAGGTTAGCCGAATTGAGCATCAATTCTACGGACATAAACACCAGGATCGCGTTACGCCGTAGCAAAACACCTAACGCACCGATGCTAAACATGATGGCACATAAAGCGATATACCAACCAATCGTGACTGTACTAAGCATCTTCGCCTCTTTTTTTTGTTCTTCCCAAAACCACAACCCCGATCATTGCCGCCAATAGCAGTACACCCGTTAACTCAAATGGCAAAAGATATGCTTCAAAAAGCCGCATCCCCAAAGCCACCGGGCTTGTGTCGATCATTGCGGCCGTTTGAGCATCAGCGGCACCACCTTGGAACAACATATAAACCACGACACCAACCAACATGATTGCCAAGAAAATCGCTAGACCGCGCTGCCAAAGTTCGCCACCTTCTGCGCCACCAAGTGCACGTAAACGTTCAGCGCCTAGCAACATGATCACAAACAAGAAAAGAACGATAATCGCGCCGGCATACACAGTGATTTGCACCATTGCAATAAAAGGGGCATTCAGCACGATGTAAAAAACAGCAATGGTCATGAAGTTCAAAACCAAGAACAACGCACTATGTACTGCATTGCTGCTTAACAACATGCCCAAAGCGGCCGTTACCGCTATTGCAGCTAAAATAATGAACACAATCGGATTTCCCATAAAAAGCCTACTAACATAACTGTCATACCCGCATAGGCGAGTATCCACAAGTTTGGATTCCTGTCTACGCAGAAATGACACGTATTGTAAACAACACTTACTTCGGATTCTCCATATCAGGAATAGAACGATCAAATGTGCCTGGCTCAACCAGTTGTGGCGTAGGGCTGCCATTGATGGGCACATCAACGATCAACATATCTTTGGTATAAATCGCGCCAGCCCGATCGTAAAAGCTCAATTCGTAATTATGCTCCAACACAATCGCTTGCGTCGGACAAGCATCTTCACAAAAGCCACAGAAAATACAGCGCAACATGTTGATTTCATAGGTGCTGGCATAGCGTTCGCCAGGTGAAAAGCGTTCTTCGTCTCTGTTTTCAGCTGCTTCCACAAAAATCGCATCAGCCGGACAGGCAGCCGCACACAAAGAACAGCCAATACAGCGTTCCAAGCCATTATCATAGCGTTTAAGCTCGTGGCGACCTTTGAAGCGATAACGCACAGGCCGTTTTACTTCCGGATATTGAATCGTCACCGGCGGCTTGAACATATACTTCAAGGTGGTAAACATGCCTTTTAAAATTTCACCAATCATAAATATCCACTTAATCGACAATTGTCAATTGACAATTGCCAATTGACAATTAATAGGTGTTAGCCGACAAAAAATCTCTTGAGTGATTCGAAAATGGGCTGTAAAATGCCTTCTTCATACATCACAATGAATGTCGCTGTAATTAAGAAGTTCAATACGGCAATCGGTAGCAAGCCCTTCCAACCAAAGTTCATTAATTGATCGTAACGCAAACGGGGCAAGGTAGCGCGAATCCAGATCATAATGAATAAGCCCACAGCGATCTTGAGCACCATATAAACAAAACCAAGCGCGGGTAGTTGGTCAACAAAGGGACCTAAGTAGCCGCCAAAAAAGAATACGGCCGCTATCGCACTCAAGGAAATCATTTTCATATATTCGGCCATGAAGAACATGCCAAAACGCATGCCAGCATATTCAACATTAAAGCCGGCCGACAATTCTTGTTCTGCTTCTAAGAGGTCGAAAGGGGCACGTTGTAATTCAGCCAACACGCCAATGCAGAAGACAATTGCTGCAATTGGTTGCAAAAGAACGTACCAACCGCCGCGCTGCGCATCAACAATCACACCCAAATCCATTGAATTCGCCAGCATAATCGGAATCAACACCGACATGCCTAAAGCCAACTCATAACTAATCATTTGGGCTGAGGCACGGATGCCGCCGAGTATGGCGTATTTACTGTTGGAAGCCCAGCCAGCCAACACAATGCCATAAACACCAATGGAGGTGACCGCTAAAACGAATAAAACACCCACGTCAATATTGGGGGCAATAGCGAAATAGGGTTCAAACACAGCGCCAAAAATATTGATTTCAGGAGCCCAGGGGATGACAGCCAGGATTAAAATTGCCGGAATCACAGCCAACATCGGAGCCAGATTATAGACTAGTTTATCGGCTTTAGAAGGTGTTGGGTCTTCTTTAAAAAACAGTTTAACCGCATCAGCGGCTGGTTGCAGAAAACCAGCCAGCAATTTACGCTCTTTGCCACCGCGACGCGGGAATGGAATGTAACCGGCACGGTTGGGGCCAATACGATGTTGTAGGCGCGCCAGAAATTTTCGTTCCATTAGTGTCGTGTATGCAAAGCCGGTGATGACGGCAAACGAAAGAATGAAACCAACAATGAGCGCTCTTAAGGCTATTTGACCTGGAGTCATGCTACCAATTCCTCTTGTTGAATTTTTGTTATCTGGGCAACGGCCGTTCCCGCCACAAACGGTATGCCACGCAGCAAGCCTAAGCCTTCAGGGACATATGCAACGCGAGCCACGACCTCAAATGAATGCTTGCCCATATTAACCGCAACGGGCGTCCCATCAGCCAACGCGAGTGCATCTGCATCCGTGGGATGCAAAAGCAAAACGGGGGGTGCAAGACGCGGTCGCAGCACATCTGATTTATTGATCAGTGTACCGGGTGTGTATAAAGCCGCCACGCGCACAAGTTGAAGTGCGCCATTTTCTTCTGAGTCTGGCAGTTCGATCTCAAATGATGTCACTTTTGCATCCGCCGGTTCCCATTGCTGCCCTAAGCCAGAACGGTTTTCATAAGCGTTGCCACCATAATACAAATCGTCACCACCAACATCTGGCCATTGTTTCACAACATGTGCCAGTGTACGGTAATCCATACCTTTGTATTGACGAACCGCTTTGGTGAGATCACGGAATACGAGGCTGGCAGCATAAGCGGGTTTGCCCAAACCCACACGCTCACCGATTTGTGCCAAGATTTGCCAATCGGCACGGCTATCGCCCAGTGGTTGAGTGGCGGGGTAATAACGCTGCACACGCCGTTCGCCGCTGGTGAAAGTGCCCTCGCGTTCGATCCAGCTTTGGGCGGGCAAGACAATATCAGCTTGTGCGGCCGTTTCTGTCATAAACAACTCTTGCACTACCAAAAAGTCCAGGTTGCCACGGTCGTCCATGAGACCATCACCAATCGGATCCGCGCCCATCACATACAAAGCTTTGACATCGCCGTTGGCAGTAGCGGCATAAATATCAGTCGCTGATAAGCCAGGTTCTTTAGCAGGCTTGTAGCCGGCTTCAAACGCAGGATGTAAACCCATGTCCCAAGCGCCCTGGGTATTGTTATGCGGCCAAACTGGGATCAAGCCATTGTTGGCACGGCCGACATGGTTTTGCCCATCAGCGTTTTCAGTTAACAGCAAATTGGCTAATAAGCGTGCTAATGAATCAGTCTCGTCGTAAGTCAAGCCTTCATAACCGTAAAAAACAACCAGGTTAGCAGCCGACATCAACGCTTCAGCAGCCACAGCAATGGGATCGTCCGCATCAGCCTCCACACCTTGAGCGACATCAAGGAGTTGTTTGACTGTCGCCAGCGCTGCATGGGGTCGATATTCGATCACATGTGTGGCATATTTGTCCAAACGTGTCGCGTGTGCATTCATGACAACGACGGTTGCGCCACGGTCGGCAGCTTGCTTGGCACGCAGCCACCAAACAGGTTCTTCTTCGTGCAAATCAGTGGCAACAACCAAAATGGCGTCGCCTTTTCCTAAACGAACGGGTTCACTAGCATCTGCGGAACTGCGCGCACCAACGTGGGCGACGATATCGCCGCCAGCTAAACGCCGGTTCGCCAAATCGATGTTATTACTTTTCAGTCCTTTGCGGAATAGTTTTTGGAAGAGGAATAAATCTTCATTCGCTAAACGGTCACCAGTTATGCCAGCAACGGCCGTTTCTGCCTGCTGTAATCTGCCAGCCACAATATCGAGCGCCTCACCCCAACTGGTTTCAACCAACTCGCCATCTTTACGCACTAATGGTTTGGTTAACCGATCCTCAGCAGCAGCAAAATGATAGGCAAACCGATCGAGGTCAGAAATCCAAATCTCGTTGACCAGTTCGTTCTGGCGCGGCAGGACACGTTTTACAACCGTGCGGCCACCAGAGCGCGCCTCACGCCGGGTACTAAAAGTCAGATTACTACCGGCTGGGCCATGTGCCGAAATCGATGCAACTGGGTTTAGTTCCCAAGGACGCGCACCAAAACGAAAATCGGCCGTTGTCAACGCGCCTACCGGACAAATATCAGTCGTATTGCCGCTCCAATAGCTATCAAAGCCAGGATCGGAAAAGGTCACAATCTCTAAATTGCGTGCGCGATTATGAAACTGAATCACAGGATCATCGACAATCTCATCTTGGAAGCGAATACAACGCGCACATTGGATACAACGCTCGCGATCCAGATAAATCAAATCACCCAATGGCACATGTTTGTCCAGCTTGATCTTGTCAAGATAAACCATGCGGCTGGTGCCTTTGCCATAGGCCATCGTCAGGTTTTGCAGCGGACATTCGCCGCCTTTATCACAAATGGGACAATCCAACGGATGGCTGCTCAACAAAAATTCGAGAATATCAGCACGTGCTTTTTCAACATAGTCTGGCGTCGTGCGTACAACCATGCCTTCGCTCACGCGCACCGTACAGCCCGTTTGCAAACCGCGCCCAAAGTTAATTTGAGGCGAACCGTCCGCATTCAATAAAAGCTCGCCTGTTGCACGGTCACGAATCGGCAAACCGATTTCCACCATACAGAGACGACACATGCCCACCGGCTCTAACTTCGGATGGTAACAGAAGACTGGAATATCAGTTCCTATTTTTTTCGCAGCATCGACAACCAGCGTGCCTTGGGGCACCTGGAGTTCTACGCCGTCAATGGTCAATGTAACAAGATCACTCATGCAAATCCTCTTTGCAAGCAAGTTCAGTTTTTTAATTTCGCCCGGTATTCCTCAGGGAAATGACGCAGGGTCGAAAGCACCGGGTTAACAGCAAATTCGCCCAAGGCACACAATGTTTTGCCTTGAATTTGGTGACACACGCTGTCTAACACATCAATATCAGCCTGGCTGCCTTCGCCATGATAAACGCGCTCTATCACACGTTCTAACCAATATGTGCCTTCACGACAGGGAGTACATTTGCCACAGGATTCATGTTTGAAGAAATGGATCATCTTCAAACACGCCCACACCATATCAGTGGTTTCATCCATGACAATTAACGATGCCGACCCCATCACAGAGCCGAATTCGGTCAAGCCTTCATAGGTGAGCGGCGCATCAAGGGCATCTTCAACGCTCACGGGGCCCGAACCACCGCTAGGTAATAATGCTTTGAATTTTTTGCCGCCACGCACACCACCTGCCATATCAAGTAACTCGCGATAGGTTGTACCCATGACCACTTCGTAGTTGCCTGGTTTTTCGATGTGGCCGCTCAAACAGACAATTTTGACACCTGCACTCTTCTCGGTGCCCATGGCAGTATACCATTCAGGACCGTTTACAAGGATGGGCGGTACATTGGCCAATGTTTCGGTATTGTTGACGACGGTTGGCTTGGCGTACAATCCTTCAACGGCAGGGAACGGTGGTTTTGACCAAGGCTGGCCTAAATTACCAGCCAATGAGTTAATCAAAGCGGTCTCTTCACCACAAATATAGGCGCCCGCCCCATAATGTCCATAAAATTCACAGCTAAAGTCAGAGCCGAAAATATTTTCGCCAATAATGCCAGCTTCACGACATTCGATCAGGGCCTCTTCAAAGGCGTAACCGATGTCCATGAACTCGCCACGGAAATAGTTAAATATCAGCTTCGCACCAATGGCATAGGCAGCGATCAATGCGCCTTCGATGACTTGATGTGGATTGCCTTCGAGCAGTTCGCGGTCTTTGAAGGTGCCGGTTTCGGATTCATCAGTGTTGATGATGACGTATTTTTCACCCGGCCCTTTGGGGATGAACCCCCATTTGAGACCAGTGGGAAAACCCGCGCCACCACGACCACGCAGATTTGAGGCTCTGACAACGGCCGTTACCTCCGCAGGATCCATTGATAAAGCTTTCTTCAGCCCTTCATAGCCGCCGTTGTCACGGTAGACATCCAGTTTCTTCAAATTTTCGATTTCACGATGACGTAATAAAATATGTGCCATCTTTATTTCCTAAAGTGTAGATTCCTGCCTACGCAGGAATGACCTGAATTATTTTGTCTTAAGAACGGCCGTTTACAGTCGCATAAGCCGAGATTTTCTCAACGACCGAGGGCGCTTTCTCTTTCGCAGCAGCCTCTTTTCGCAAACGTGCTGTTAACTGGTCAAATTTTTCTTCGTCCAGATTCTCTTCAAACTTCAAATTACATTGCAACATCGGCGCACGATCACACGCACCCAGACACATTACCGTCTTAATCGTAAACAGGCCATCTTCCGTCGTGCCTTCAACCGGCGTGTCGAGCTTCTTACTAACCATCTCGACAAAATCATCGGCACCACGCAAAGCACAAGCCAGATCGTTGCAAATTTCAAGCACATACGTACCGACCGGCTCCTCATAATAAAGCGAGTAAAAACCAGCCAAAGAAAGTACATGCGTGGGATCTAAATCCAATATAGCCGCCACCTCTTGCATAGCAGGCTTAGACATATACCCATATTCTTGTTGTGCCAGATGCATCAAAGGCAAAACGGCCGATTTCTTATCAGGAAACCGTGCCAATATCCCTTCGATCTCATCAGCATATGTTTCACGTATCAAGATTTACTCCCTACCTGTCAATTTCACCCAAAACAATATCAATCGACCCAATGATCGCCACCAAATCGGCCATATATACATGCTTAGACATTCGCGGCAGCGAAGCTAGATTCACGTAGGACGGCGCACGGAAATGCACCCGTGCCGGTTTCGGTGAGCCATCGCCACGCAAATAACAAGCAAATTCACCGCGTGGCGATTCAACACTCTGGTATACATAGCCAGTGGGTGCAGAAAAGCCTTCTGTCCATAATTTGAAATGGTGGATAACCGCTTCCATGCTGCGCCCTAACTCCGCACGCGGCGGCGGCACAATTTTGCGATCATCAATATTCACCGGGCCACCGGGTAGTTTATCCAGTGCCTGCTCAATGATGCGCATGCTTTCCCATAATTCTTGCACACGGCAGCGATAACGTGCATACACATCACCATCTGTACCCACAGGCACATCAAAATCATAGGTTTCATAGCCACAGTAAGGCTGCGTTTTGCGAATATCCCATTCGACACCCGAACCACGCAAACTAGCGCCTGTCATTCCCCAAGCAATTGCATCTTCACCTGTCACAACACCAACATCTTTTGTACGGCGTAAGAAAATGGGGTTCTTTTTCAACAAGGCTTCGTAATCAGCAATACGGCTGGGGAAAAAATCGAGAAAATTACGTACGGCCGGTTCAAATTCTTCAGGTATATCGCGCCATAAGCCACCAGGTCGAAAATAGCTGACCATCATACGCTGCCCGGCAACCATCTCAAACAAATCAAGGATATATTCACGCTCGCGAAAACAGTAGAGAAACACAGTCATCGCTGCCAGATCGAGCGCGGATGTCCCCAACCATACCAAATGGCTGGCGATACGCGATAATTCACTCAAGATCACACGAATCCCCTGCGCTCGTGGCGTCGCCTCGACTCCCAACAGTTTTTCAACCGCTAGAATATAACCCAAATTATTGGTCATAGGTGACAAATAATCCATGCGGTCCGTCATCACCAGGGCTTTGGTGTATGTTTTGGCCTCCATGTTCTTTTCGATACCGGTATGCAGGAAACCGATATCTGGCGCCAAATTCACGACTGTTTCGCCATCCAATTCCACGAGCAAGCGCAACACGCCATGCGTACTGGGATGCTGTGGCCCCATTGACAAGAGCATATGCTCTTCGGCATCTTGGATTTCCATGCCGGTGCCAACTTTGGCTCGCAGTTCCTCAATCGTCAATTCTTGAATGGTGTCGCCACCCTGTGGGGGGCCACCTCTGTTCATTAATGTCATCTAGTATCACCTCGCAGAAGGTGTGATTTTCTAAGCTCAGGGTTGGTCTCCCGACCGCGAGCAATAATATTTTTTACTCTTTGGTTGCAAACGGTTTTTTCGCCGCTATTTCGTCTATATTAAACGAGAATTGTACTTCCTCATAGCCTAAGGGGTAATCTTTACGCAGCGGATGGCCTTGCCAATCTTCTGGCAAGAACAAACGACGCAAACTTTTGTTACCGCTAAATTTAATCCCCATCAAATCCCATACTTCCATCTCTAGCCAAGTAGCAATAGGCCAAAGGCTATCCAATGTCGCGGGGCCTTTATCTGGGTCTTCGACACGCACCCGCAGACGAATCCGGTGGTTTTTTGGCAGAGAATACAAATGATAATTAACGGCGTAACGTGGAAAGTCGGGCAGCATATCATCTGCACAAATATCAGACAAAAAATTGTATTGTAAATCTTCGTCGTCACGTAAAAGTTGACAGACTTTCTTGAGCCGATTCATTTTGATGAAAAGTGTACGTTCACCACGAAAATCAGCGATCTCTTCGATCGCATCTTTAACTGCACCATTTATTTTGTCAACAACTAATTGATCTCCACTCATCAGGCCCAATCCTTTAGTTTTTCACCACGAATTTTCTCGTGCAAAGTCATAATACCGTCGATGAGTGCTTCGGGGCGTGGCGGACAGCCCGCAACGTAAACATCAACTGGGATGATTTCGTCTACGCCCTGCACAATGGCATAGTTATTAAATATACCGCCACAAGATGCGCAATCACCCATGGCGATTGCCCATTTGGGAGCTGGCATCTGGTCGTATAAACGGCGCACAACCGGTGCCATTTTACGCGAGACACGGCCGGCCACAATCATCAAATCAGATTGACGCGGCGACGGCCGATTCAATTCCATGCCAAAGCGCGACGCATCATAATTGGCGGCTTGCGAACCCATCATTTCAATAGCGCAGCAAGCAAAACCAAACAAGATCGGCCACATCGCGTTCGTGCGTCCCCAATTAACCAGGTCTTCCAGGCGATAGGTTACAATGCCGCTATCGCCGAGTTTGTGTTCTATTCCCATTCCAATACTCCTTTTCGCCAAACCCACACATCACCCAGAATGAACATGAACATGAAGATGAACATCGCCATCAATCCATAAGTTCCTAAATTGCGGAACGTCACCGCCCACGGAACCAATAAGATGATGTCAACATCAAACAGGATAAAAAGAACGGCAATGCGGTAAAACTTCACCGGCAAGCGTCGTTGGGCTTCGCCGATAGCTGTGATGCCTGACTCATAGGGCAACAGGGACCGTTCAGTCGCACGTTTTGGCCCTAAACTTAATGAAAGCACAGGTAGCAATATGGCGAAAAATAAGGCTATCCCCAAAAGGACAGCGATAGGAAGATAGTCTATTAGTATTTGGTTCATATCTTCACAACTTTTGTTGAGGTTTGAAGGTAAACACAAGCAAAAACGAGTTGGTTTACAGCTTCAATTCAAAGGCTATTTCGTTTTCACTTTTTGCAGGTTCAGGCAAACTTTACCGTGAACCCCAATCTATAATGTGCATTTTATCACAAGCAAAAATACGCCGCAAAACAATGCATCAACTCAGATAATCGCGCAGGGCTTTGCTGCGGCTCGGATGGCGCAATTTGCGCAAGGCTTTCGCTTCGATTTGACGAATGCGCTCACGAGTGACACCGAAATTTCTGCCAACTTCTTCGAGTGTATGGTCTTTGCCATCCTTTAAGCCAAAGCGCATTTCTAGAACTTCGCGTTCACGATCGGTCAAAAAACCGAGCACATCTTTGATCTGTTCGCGTAAAAGCTCTTTTGAAGCTACGTCACCAGGTTCCAACGCGCTTTCATCGGGCAGAAAGTCGCCTAATTCAGTGGAGTCATCGTTATTGCCGACGGGTGTTTCTAATGACATCGGATCCATGGCGATGCGCATGATGTCACGAATTTTGCTAACGGCCGTTTTCCATTTACGATTCAACAATGGATCAACCGGCTCGTCATTGGCCAAGGCAAGTTTTATCGCCGCCGACTCTTCTGGTGTGAGATAATCAAGCTCTAATGCAAGCTCTTCAACTGACGGTTCATGGCCAAGTCCCTGTACCAGATCACGCTGCACCTTGACGATTTTGTTGATGGTCTCGTACATATGTACAGGAATACGAATGGTGCGGGCTTGGTCAGCGATAGCACGGCTAACGGCCTGGCGAATCCACCAGGTAGCATAGGTGCTGAATTTGAAGCCTTTGGTATGGTCAAATTTTTCAACAGCACGTAATAAGCCTACGTTACCTTCTTGAACCAGATCTAGCAGATGGATACCACGTCCCATGTAACGTTTGGCAACACTGACAACTAAACGCAAATTGGCGCGTGTGAGATTGCTTTTGGCTTCTTCAGCGAGGTGATAAATCATGAAAGCGTTATATTCGAGAGCGATTTCGGCCGCATCCATCCAAGCATAGAAGGTGGCTTTGTCGGGTAAACGGCCGTTTTCCTCAAAATACGCCCGTACCAAAACAGTCAACTCATTTGGCAAAATATAAAGAGCCGTGTAAACATGGAAAACACATTGCGCCAAATCTGTCCATGCTTCATCTTGACCCCAATAGCCATTGTTAAGATAGCCACGCACATAAGAAACATCAGTCGCGGTCCAATCTTTACGCAGCAAACGTGCTTCATCGAGTGTTGCCAGAAAATCTGGGGGCTCAACCTTTAGCACCCTGGCTGCTTCGCGCACACATTCCCAATTTTCAAGCATATTGGCATAGTTCACCAAAATCGCCTGCATGCGTATGCTATCTAGATCCTCTTCAGTTGATGCAGAAATAGCATCTTTTGTCAGTCGATCAAGTGTACGTGCCGCCGTCATTTGTGTGGCCAACCATATCTCTTGTTCAACAGCAAGCAGTGAAACCTGTCCGATTTCCTTGAGATAGGTATGGACCGGATCGTCTTCGACAATGCCACCGAGTTGGCTGATATCAATATCCTCAAGATCGTCGTCGAAATTTAAGATATTGTCTGGTTCACCTGAATCAGGCAGTATTTCACCGCTTTCAGAAACGACGCGGATGTTCAAAGCTTGCAAGCGCTCATAGAGCACTGCCGCTTCTTCATCACTGGCCGTAGCCAGGATCGCTTGTACATCGGATTCATCAATTTCCAGCGAGCGACGTGCTTTTTTTACTAGGGCTTCAAGATCGATATTTTCTGACTCCATATTAAGCGCTTCTCTTCCTTATGCTAATTAAGCATTCACAAATAACCGTGCGAATCATTTGGACGAAGGACAGGCGGCTGACAGATACGTCCGTCCATCGCCTTCTGTCAAATCGCTAAGTTAATAACGGATGGCTACTAACTGCAGAATCTAATGACGGCCGTTTCCATATTCAGAGCGACGCCGACCCGTTGAAGACATCGCATCTTTGGCCTTGTTGATCTTTTGGATGCGTTTATGCGTTTTTGCAACTTGTCGAGCATATACCAACAACAAATCAGTATCCACTTCCGTTTCAACACGTGCTTGACGATATAACTGTTGGGCACGTTCTAATTGTTCGCCTGTTTTCGCCAAACGTAAATCTAGCACAGACATGGTCAAGCGTTCTGGTAACCGATCCAAATATTCAGTGGCCGTCAATGGCAAAGCCATCAGTGACCGTACACGTACGGCTAATACAGCATCTAAACTATCGCACAAATCAGCAGTCGTGACAACCGTCTTTTGCTGGGCACGAGTATAGGCCAGTTCAAGCAACGCACGGTCTTCAGGTAGGGCAAAATCAGTTGGTGAAACTTTGACCTCAGCTTGTTGATTGAGCACCCGGTTGACCTGTGCCAACATATGTGGATATTCCAAACATTGGCGCAAGAAATTGGCTTCACGCATATGGGCATCAAGCGTCGTTTTTGATTTCGCCGCTTGCGGGAGGCCGTTTCCTGGCATCTCAGAGCTGTAGGGATCGGGCGGGGGTTCTGGTGGAGGTGGGGGGCCACCAGACGAACGCGTTTGACCATATGTTGCGGGCTGCGCGGTTTTGAATGTTTGCCGCTTGGGAGTTGGCGGCGCCGCTGATGCCATCATATGTAATGAACGTGCATCGACTTGCAAGGCACGCGCCAGTTCCTGGCGATAATGATCCCGTTCAATCGGATTGGCCACATCATTAATCAACGGTAAGACGGTTTCAGCAACGGCCGTTTTTGCCTTCGCATCCCCCATATCCAAATCACGCGTGAGCATGTCAATCACATAGGCCACAACGGGTTTGGCTTGCTCCAACAACTTTGGCCATTGGGTTGGGTCTTCTTGAATAATATTGTCGGGGTCTTTGCCTTCTGGCAGCATCATCACCCGGATGTCAGCTTTCAAGCGGCCTTCATGCCGCACCAAACCACGCGCATCAAAGCGCACCTCATACTCACGATCCAATGTCTCACGCGCCACCCGCAGACTGCGCATGGTTGCGGCCATACCAGCAGCATCCGCGTCCAGGGCAATGACAAAGCGTTTGGTATAACGTTTAAGCTGCTGCAACTGCGCTTCAGTTAAGGCTGTCCCCATCTGGGCCACGATATTACGAAAACCGGCCTGCCAGCCTTGCATGACATCCATGTAGCCTTCAACAACAACTGCTTGCTGCGCCTCACGGATGTGGCGTTTGGCCCCATCCAGACCGAACAGCAGATGGCTTTTATTGAATAGAGAAGTCTGGGGCGAATTGAGATATTTGGGAATGCCCTCTTTTTCTAATGTACGCGCACCAAATCCAACAGTACGGCCGTTGCTGTCACGAATGGGAATAATGAGCCGGTTGCGAAAGCGATCATAGCGCGTGCCGCGTTCTTCATTTTCAGTGAGCAAACCCGCTTTCAACAAATCGTCATCTGAATAGCCTTGATTATTAAAATGTGTGCGACAGGCATCCCACGCATTTAAGGCAAAACCAACCTGGAAAGTCGCCAATGTTTCGGAGGTTAATTCACGTTTTTCGACATAGTCACGCGCAAATTTAGCTTCGGGTGCATGCAAGAGCAGTTGGTGGAAATATTCAGAAGCGGCCGTTAACAAATCAACGATTTTGTCCTCAGCCACCCGCCTTTTTTTCTGTTGCGGCGAAAGGTCTTCTAGCTGTACACCCGCCCGCCGCGCCAGATAAGACAACGTTTCTTTGAAATCCCACCCCTGCTTTTTCATCACATAATTAAATAAGTCGCCACCTTCGGCACAGGCACCAAAACAATGCCAGGTTTGGGTATCGGGGAACACATAAAAGGAAGGCGTGCGTGTATTTGAGTGAAACGGGCACAATCCAGCATAATTCTTGCCTGATTTGCGCAGTGAC
>CAYGMR010000067.1:0-14980 GCA_964350725.1 uncultured Ardenticatenaceae bacterium
TCATGACAAATAAAGAAATATTCGCCTGGATTATCAAAGGTCGCCGTCAACTTAGATACTTGGCCAGGAAGAACCATCATATTGATATTGGTTCCTTGCAAATAAAAACCATGCTGCACATCTTTACTGGTCAAGTAAAAAGTAACCTCTGAGCCAGCTGGCACCGTCACGGTAGCTGGCGAAAAGACCCATGTTTGTGCCAAAAGATAGGCTTCATATTTGCCGGGAGCTAATTCACGCACGCGTTCTTCAGGCGGGTCTCCCCAACGAGACACCCCTGGTGTAGCAACCGTATTTGGATTTACCTGTTGTTCAGGCAAAGGAACTTGAATACCAAATGCAAACCCACTAATAAAAATGGCTGATGCGAAAATAACCAGAAGAATGATTGAACCAATAAGATATATCTTTTCGTTGCGATCGATATGCATTATCAGGTTGCTCCTCTAGACAACATCGTCAAATATGCGCTGCCCCATAATGCAATTATCAGCAAAACATAGATAATAATAATGGCAATGGTTCCCTGTGGTACTTTGTATTTGTCCTTCTTATTCATTTTAATGCCTCCTGTCTAAAACTTTGAACGTTATACAATTTCCTCTCTTCTTGTTTATATCTTTATTATTTCGCCAACACCTCCTATATTTCCTGTGTAAATCGGACTGTTTGCAGATTATAGGTAAACCACAAAAAGAACCTTGATAAAAATTCGCTGTTGTTTTATGGTTTCCTCAGGGAAAACGGATGAATATTGTTTTTCTAATTCAAACTATTTTCGCGTTTTCACCTAATCCGATACGCGATCTGGAAAACACGCTACGGGATTCAATCATTTGCTGGTGCATCGCGATACGTGCTATCTATGCCATGAAATACTATTTGGCCATTTCCTGAATATCGGCCGCAATCGCTTCGCCCGGCGTGTCAAATGGATAAACAAGACGTAAATAGCCATCAGGATCAATTGCAACGACACTGGCTGTATGGTCAATCAAATAGCCGCTTTCAATTGACCCCGGATGCTTTTCATAAAATATGCCAAACGGAGTAGCAGCACCAGCAATTTCGTCCTCTGTGCCAGTGAGACCAATGAAGTTGGGGTTGAAATGAGTTACATATTCGGCTAATTTTTCTGGTGAATCCCGATCTGGATCAACGGATATCAGGATTACTTGGGCTTTGTCGGCATCTTCACCCAATATTTGCATTGCCTTTTTTAGTTCAACCATGGTTGCGGGACAAACATCAGGGCAATAGGTGTAACCAAAGTAGAGCAGCACAACTTTGTCGCGGAAGTCGCTCAAGCTAACTTGTTCATCACCAGCACCAGTCAAGGTGAAATTAGCAGCAGGTGATTGTGATTGGATGACGGTGCCATGATAGATATACGGCCGTTCAAGCAACTGCAATAATCCCCAGCCAACTAAAAGACCCAAAACCAAAGCCCCTGCGCCAATGACAACCCATTTGGTTGTGCTTTTATGCGCAGGGGGTGTCGCCATGTCTGGATTTTCAACACGATGGGTCTCTGAATGATCAGCCAATTTATTGCTCCCAATATTCAAAACGGGTATCCACGCGGATAACAAAGAAATAAATGCGCCGCCTCATAAGGATATTTAGCGGCACCATCGCTATTTTTTATTTCCTCAACAACAAAACCAATATCGCGTAAAATACGATCTGCCCCAGGAGTTGCCGTTCGGTACTCAGCACGCATGATCCCAATACCGTCAATCAAAAAATAACCAGGGTCAAAAACCATTGTCTCTGCATCTTTTCTATCAAAATAGAGACCAAAACCGCCGCCGACAACCCACTTTAATCGATCAAGCGCACCTGTTACAAATTGCCATTGATCGGGATCTGCATCAAAGGATTCAGCATAGCTTTTTAATACCTCGGGGGTGTCATATTCAGGATCAATCGAGATTGAGACAAAACGAACAGGAATTCCGTTGGTGTCCACTTCATCAAGGCGATTTTGTACTTCTTGCATTGTCTGGCTCATCTCGGTGCAAGGAACATCACAATTTGTGTGCATGATGTTGTAAAGGACAATGCTACCACGAACATCTTCATTCGTGAGACGGTTGCCATCTTGATCGATAAAAGAGTAGCCCGGCCCCAATGTTATGCGCGGTAATACTTGTACAGGTTGAAACACAATGAAAGAAAAAACAGATAAGAGAACAATGCCACTTATGATATACAGTAACCAAATCAGCTTAAAGCCTGATTTTTCCTCCAGTGAACTGTCGGATGCTTGTGATGTGGTTACTTCTGTCATGCCTTCCTTACCATTTGTGCCTATACGCAGTTCATTTATGCATGTGAAATTGATATGAACAATTTTTCACAAGCGGGGCTATTTTACAGATTATGGCGTAACATGACCACTAATATGACTAAATAAGCGTTTGTATGAGCGCAACGGCCGTTTCAATCCCACACCTGACTTCACTTGACAAGTCCGCACCCAAATCAAATGATTTTGCTGTGATAGACAGGATTGTAGTTGGCGGTGAACGGCCGTATAAAGCTTGCACATAAGCCAACAACACCGCCGGAGTCACATGATGCGTAAAATCTGGCGAACCCAATTCAACAGACAACAGTTCAGAATGAACCTCACCCGGATTTTCACCAACGGCCGCATCCACAATAATAACCTGGTCAGCCTTGCTCATTGGCTCAGCAAGCTCTGGCAGAAGTTGTTGACTTTGTAAAACAGTCACCACCTTCTTCGATTCGGCTGATAAACTTTTCTTCAAACGCTCAACAACAACCAAACCGGCCGCATCATCCCCACGTAATGAATTGCCGCAGCCGATCAGTAATGTATGCATTTAACCGCGTTTCACCTGATCGATAATCTCTCCATCAGGAGCCAATAACTGCACATGCAGCGGCATTTGACCCAATGCATGGGTTGAACAGCTCAAGCAAGGATCAAAGCAGCGGATGACCGCTTCTACACGGTTAAGCATCCCCTCTTGCAATTTATCACCACGCACAAAATGACGTGCCACCTGATAAACACCCTTATTCATCGCCAAATTGTTATTGCCAGTGGCGATAATCATATTTACCCAGGTAATCAGGCCTTTATCGTCGATTTTGTAATGATGTACCAATGTGCCGCGCGGCGCTTCAGACATACCAATGCCTTCATGACGATTGGGCTGCGCATGGGCACGCACATGTGTACTCATGATATCCGGTTCGTTGAGTAACTGTTCGATCTTTTCTATGCAATAGAGAATCTCGATCAAACGCGCGTAATGATATTGGAAGGAACTCAGTTCCGCGCCGCGCTCCAACATACGGAACTCGGCCCACTCTTGATCAGCCAATGGTGTGCCCATACGATTGATGATATTCATGCGTGCCAATGGGCCAACTCGGAAAATGCCATCAGGATAGCCATATGGTCGATAAAATGGCGATTTCAGATAAGAATCCGGTTCGACATATTCCGCGATATATTCTTGATAATCGTGGGCATCTAATTGATCCGCCACAATTTGGCCTTGAGCGTCGACTATACGAATTTTTCCGTCATAGAGTTCAAATTCGCCTTTTGCATTCACAAGCCCCATAAACAAGGAGGGAAAGTTAGCAAATGTGCGGATTTCTTCGTTAAATTTGCCAAAAACATCTTTGTACCAATCAAAGGTACGTTGGATGCGCTCGAGAGCATCAGGAATTTTGGCTAATATTTCGGCATGATGTTCAGTTGTCAGCGGCGCATTCACCCCACCGGGCACAACCCAAGCAGGATGCACGCGCTTGCCGCCCAAAAGCTCAATAATCTCCTGGCCAAATTGGCGCAAACGAATGCCATCACGCGCCAGCTCTGGATATTGTTGCAAGACACCAAAGATATTGCGCGTTGCTGGATCGCTGTCAAAACCGAGCAACAAATCGGGCGATGACAGATGAAAGAAACTCAGTGCGTGTGACTGTGTGACCTGGGCCAAATTCAAAATTCGGCGCAGTTTGTCAGCAGTTGGCGGTATTTGTACAGCCAATAAATCATCACAGGCTTTAGAGGAAGCAACAAGGTGGCTGACCGGACAGATTCCACATGTGCGGGCTGTCAACGCGGGCATTTCATAGAAGGAACGCCCTTCGGTAAACTTCTCAAACCCACGGAATTGGGTCACATGAAAACGCGCATCTTTGACACGGCCGTTATCATCCATCTGTATGGTTATTTTGCTGTGCCCTTCAATCCTGGTCACAGGGTCAATTGTTATTGTTCTAGCCATTAGATTACACTCCGAAACGTGTGCGATTGCTAAGATCAGGAATACGGCCGTCTAACAGTTCAGTCACAGCATAAAAAATCGTATCAGCCGTGGGTGGACAGCCCGGTATAAATACATCCACATCGACCACTTGATGAACCGGCCAGGATTGCTTCAGCAAAGGCGGTATCACCTTAACCGGGATATGTAAATTTTCATCCGCATTTTCCAAATACGCACGCGCATAAACCGACTCAATATCAAATTTATTACGCATACCCGGCACATTTGCCGTCACCGCGCAATCACCTAACGAAACCAATATCTTTGTACGTGCACGCACCTTTTTAATTTTCTCCAAATCTTCCTGACTGCTCACAGCCCCCTCAACCAGAGTCACGTCCACATCTGGTGGAAAATCTTTGGGATCAACAAGCGGGCTATAAACAAGATCAGCCTTCTCCGCTACCGTGATTAGGCGTTCATCAATGTCCAAAAACGACATATGGCAGCCAGAGCAGCCATCTAACCAAACTGTTGCTAATTTTGCTTTACTCATGTCTTATCCTCGTGCATCATTTTCAAATAAGGCAAGAATTCGCGCCGTTTGGTCATTTCACCAGCCGACTTACCTTTTTCCGACAAAGCACCTGTGGGACACACTTGTACACATTTGCCACAGCTTGTGCAGCTCGTCGCCATGCCCCAGGGTTGATTTAAGTCTGTAATCACACGTGAATTAACGCCGCGCCCCATCACATCCCATGTATGTGCCCATTCGATTTCATGGCAGACCCGCACACAGCGCGTACATAAGACACAACGATTATGGTCTAATGTGAAATATTCATGTGATGCGTCCACAGGTAAATCTGGATAGAGATAAGGTACACGCACATGGGTCACACCATTTTCCTCGGCCAAATCTTGCAAATCACAATGCCCATTCGACACGCACACTGAACAAATATGGTTGCGTTCTGAGAACAACATTTCAACGATCTGCCGACGATAATTGATCAAGCGTTCTGTCTTGGTAAATACTTCCATGCCTTCACGCGCATAGGTCATGCAGGCGGATTGCAGTTTGTTAGAACCCTTAACTTCTACCAAACACAGGCGACAGCCGCCATATTCCGACAATCCTTCCATATGGCACAGCGTTGGGATATGGATACCGTTTTCCTGTGCTAAATCCAGGATGGTTTCATCCTCACGTGCACCCACATCAATGCCATCAATTTTTAATGTTTTGATGCTAACTTTTGCCCGTCGTCTCATGCTTGCACCTCCACTTGTAGCGCGTCACTTGTTGGTAAGGGATCATTTATAGCGATCAATGTTTCATACTCATCCCGGAAATAGCGCAATGTGCTCATGACCGGATTGGGGGCAGTTTGTCCCAATCCGCATAAACTCGTGTGGCGCACCATATCACATAAGGATTCAAGTAAGGCTAAATCTTTACGCGTACCTTTACCTTGCTCAATTTTATCGAGCAGATTATACATATGCACGGTACCGACACGGCAAGGAACACATTTGCCACACGATTCAGTCATGCAGAATTCCATAAAATATTTGGCTACATCGACCATGCTCGAACTTTCGTCCATGACGATCATGCCACCAGACCCCATGATCGAACCCAAATTGGAAAGGGATTCATAATCAACGGGGGTGTCGAGATAATCAGCGGGAATACAGCCGCCCGATGGGCCACCGGTTTGAATCGCTTTACAACGGCCGTTGCCCGGTATCCCACCCCCAATTTCTTCAACAATCTCGCGCATCGACATGCCCATTGGCACCTCAATCAAACCTGTATTGGTGATGCTGCCCGCCAGGGCAAACACTTTGGTTCCTTTGCTGGTTTTTGTGCCAATATTTGCATACCAATCGCCCCCATTGCGAATAATCGGAGCCACATTGGAAAACGTTTCGACATTATTAATCAATGTCGGCTCGCCCCACAATCCGAATTCAGCCGGATAAGGGGGACGCGAACGCGGCTGCCCACGTTTGCCTTCGACTGAAGCGATGAGTGCTGTTTCCTCGCCACACACAAACGCGCCGGCGCCTAAACGAATATCAATTTGGAAATCAAATGTGGTGCCACAGATGCCATTGCCCAGCACCCCCATGCGCCGTGCCTGCCGAATCGCGATCTTCAAACGTTGTACGGCCAATGGATATTCACCACGTACATAAATGTAACCTTGTTCTGCACCCACTGCATAGGCTGCAATGGCCATGCCTTCCAACACACGATGGGGGTCGCTTTCCAAGACACTACGATCCATGAATGCGCCCGGATCACCTTCATCGGCGTTGCATATCACAAATTTGCGGTCACCCATGGCTTTGGCTACGGTGGTCCATTTCAAACCAGTTGGATAACCACCGCCACCACGACCGCGCAGACCACTACGCACAATCTCATCGATCACTTCAGCGGGAGTCATTTCAGTAACGGCCGTTAACAATCCAAGATACCCATCCTCAGCAATATAATCTTCAATTCTTTCTGGATCGATGAGGCCACTGTTTTCGAGCACAATTTTGGTCTGGCGTTGGAAGAAAGGCACATCCGTTGGGCAAAGCAAGCGTTCAACCGGTTTTTTGTTCAATGCATCCACAATTTCTGGCACATCATCCGGGGTGACATTTTGATACATCACTTCAACTTCATTTTGCTCTTCAACTTCTCTTGAAGTCACTTCAACCAAAGGGCCATGCGCACATAACCCCATACAGCCCACCCCTTTTACCTGGCAATATCGTTCTAAACCCAGGCGGGTCACTTCCTTATCCAACGAATCTTTAACTGTACCGCTTTGGGAAGACAAACAGCCAGCAGCCACACAGACATGCACCGAATGGGCAAACTGTTCGCGGGCTTCCTTCTCAATAATTCCAATTTCTTCTAACTTTTCATGCATCATCGTCGGCCCACCTTTGGAGGCGTTTGTTTACCTCACGAGAAGTCAATTTGCCAACCACATCACCATCAAAAACAGCGACCGGTGCTAAACCACAAGAGCCCAGGCAGCGTGCTGTCAGCAAAGACAAGTTGCCATCTGCACTGGTTTCACCTGCTTTAACACCATAATTTTGTTTGATGTCAGCCAGCATCGCCGAAATACCCTTGATGTAACAGGCCGTGCCTGTACACATCACACAAGTATGTTTGCCAGCCGGTTTTAGGCTAAACAAGTGATAAAATGTCGATACTCCATAAACTTGGCTCAATGGCACACGCAACGACTCGGCAACAAAACGCAATGAATCTGTATCCAGAAATCCAAAAGATTCTTGAACAGTATGCAAAGTTTCGATGAGTGCGTCACGGGCATAGCCATTGCGCTGCATAGTCGCTTGCACAATACGCCACCGTTTGTCATCGCTTGGTGCTTCAACTTTTCGCATCCTTATAGACATACCCCACTCCTTGTAATAAGTAAAAAAGGCTCTCAATCTTATTTTTATCTTTTGCAAGCTAGACACTTGCCAATCATAGCCTTTTTATTGTTACGCAAAATCACCAGACATGTTAGTGAAAAATGTCACAATAATAGGTGTCATGTGTCATGGGTTGAAAAAGAGCCGAATTTTTGGCAATTTCCCGCTGCCAATGGATAATCATACATAAGAGAAAGGAAGTTGTTGCTATGTGGGGTAATCACATGGTCTAAGAGATTGGCGGAGAATTTGATAATAGCACGTAGACTTCAGTGTTCAGCTGAGCACGCGCCGAAGTCTACCTACCTATTAGTTAGGACTTTTCCAGCAGTTTGCTAAAAACATTTACAAAGATGGGTATAGGCATAGACATGGTTTCATCGAACAGTTGGGCAGATCAATCCAGTAATCCTTTGTTGCAACGTATTTTGAGTTTTGTAACCACCTGCCGTCAGGCAGATATTGAGGGTGATTATCCACATGTCGGTGATATTCAATGGTGGTTTTCGGATACGGCCGTTGCCGACCCAACCCATTGGAATTTTTGGCAAGATGTTCATGGCAATGATATTGGCGTTTGTCTTGCCGAAGGCAAAGACATTCAGGCCATCGCCCACCCCACTGCAAAAAATGATCAACTCATCGCAGCCATGCATTTGTGGGGCGAAGAACATCTTGCTGACCTCGCCAGAGCTGCCGGTCAATCCGAATTTGAAGTAAACAAAGAAGTATATAGCGACAGCCCGACAAGCATTGAACGTGTTGAAGCTGCGGGATATGCACGTACAGCAACCTATTATCTGCGGTATCGTCGTTATCTGGATGGCACATTATTTTCACCAAAACTACCTGATGGCTATATATTAGGCCATATGGACGGCAGTATTTCTGTTGCTGACCGCGCCAGACTACACCGTGATTCATTTTATCCCTACAGCAGTAAAACCCTCGATCTCGCCATTGCAAAATATCAACGTGTCATACAAATGCCCGGCTATGATCCAGCACTCGACTTAATTATCTTTGCGCCTGATGGCACGCTGGCAGCAGGAGGCATTTGTTGGATGGATAAGGAAAACCGAATTGGCCTATTTGAGCCCCTCGGTACACGCCCTGCTTTCCGACGGTTAGGTTTGGCAACGGCGTTGATGGCAGCCGGCATTCGGCGGCTGCAAGCACGTGGTGCCGAATCCGCTTATGCAACGGCCGTTCATGCCAGCGACGAGACAAACACACCTATACCAGAAGATTTCACTGTATCCCAACTCGTTTTTAAGGCCGCCGGGTTTAAACTTTTGCGTAAGGCGTATATTTATAAGCAAATATTTCCCATATAAAAGATGAGTTTTACAGTTGACAGGCAGATTGGCTATCGTTTTGGGCGCTGACCATAACCCGAACAAGCTGACTGGATAATGTTACTGACTGCTTTATAAAGCAAGTGCTTTAAGAGGTTTGTAGTAACCGCTTCAGCGGTAAAACCGTTACGACAAACGCAAATAAATTTTGTTTACAAAGCAGTAAGTTTTATGCACCTGTAACCACAAGAAAAAATGTTGCAGCCAAAAGAGCCTGAAGATCAAGAATTAATCATTCGCTGGTTGTTAGAAGGTGATGTTTCCATCCAATATCAGGTATATCGTGATCTGATGGGCACGGAGCGGCCAGATTTGCAAGCACGCATCGCGACGGAAGGTTGGGGCGCACGTTTTCTCAGCTATAGACACCCTGATGGGCATTGGGGCCAAGACTTCTACCAGCCGAAATGGATATCCAGCCATTACACGCTGCTCGATCTCAAACATCTGGGCATTGTTCCAGACCATCCTACCATCCGCGCCAGTGTGGCACAGATAGCGGCAGAACAAAAAGGACCAGATGGGGGCATCAATCCATCAGGAAGCATCCAACAAAGCGACGTATGTATCAATGGCATGTTTCTCAACTACGCCACCTACTTCGGCATACCCGAAAAAGATTTGCATTCGATCATTGATTTTGTGATCGGCATGCAAATGCCCGATGGTGGCTTTAACTGCCAATCAAATCGCAAAGGCGCTGTCCACAGCTCACTGCACTCCACTATTTCTCTGTTAGAGGGAATTCTCGAATACGCCAAAAACGATTACACCTACCGGCTAGCTGAACTGCAAAAAATGGCAAGTGACAGCCGCGAGTTCATATTACAGCATCGTCTGTTCCGCTCTGACCACACCGGCGAGATCATTAACAAACGTTTTTTGATGCTTTCCTATCCCTCACGCTGGTTTTACGATATTTTAAGAGCACTCGACTACTTCCAGTTTGCCGGCAGCCCCTATGACCCGCGTATGCAAGATGCGCTGGACGTTTTGCTCAAGAAAAGGCGCAAAGACGGCACCTGGCCAGTGCAGGCACGGCATTCTGGTCAAACCCATTTTAAAATGGAGGCAACTGGCAAACCGAGCCGCTGGAACACCCTGCGTGCGCTGCGTGTTTTACGCCATTTTGATCAGATCAGTGAGAATTCTCCTTAACATGCACACTTACCTTATTCCCCTAACGCAATCATTTGAACAAGCAGCCAATCCTGAAAACGCACCGGCTATGCGAAAATATATGCGCGATCAATTTGAATTTCTGGGCATCAAGTCACCGCAAAGGAAATTGTTGTTCAAACAGTTTTTGGCGGAAAACGGGCTGCCTGATTTGGCACAGCTAAACACCATCTGCCGCGATTTATGGGCCCTGCCGGCACGTGAATATCAATATTGTGGAATGGACTTGCTAGACAAAATGCAGCGTAAAATCACGCCAGAATTTGTGCCGCTGATTGAATATTTGATTGTGACCAAATCCTGGTGGGACACGGTAGACCTGTTAGCCAGCCATGCTGTCGGCAATATGTTTTCGCGTTTCCCAGATGCGCGTGATACGCATATTAACCGCTGGCGTACCTCAGAAAACATGTGGCTGCGACGCACGACGCTTTTGTTCCAAATGCTTTACAAGGAAAGGACAGATGCCCATCTGCTTTTCGCCCTGATAGAAGAAAATCTGGAATCAACCGAGTTTTTCATTCAAAAAGCGATCGGATGGGCTTTGCGCCAATATTCGAAGACAGATGCAACGGCCGTTCTCGATTTCGTCAACAGCCACACACTCGCCCCACTGAGTGAACGTGAAGCGTTAAAATGGCTGAATCGAAAAAGCTAACTGTTAAATTCCGTCTATGGACAGATCGCTTCATGACCAATCGCGCAATATTCAACTCGTCCACCAACCAACGTCAATAAAACTTCCGTTTCTAAAAGAGCGGATGGGTGAGCGATCAGCGGATTATCTGACAAAACAATCAAGTCAGCGTATTTGCCGGGGATCATTGAACCCACCTCGTTTTCACGTTTGAGCGCATAAGCAGCGTTTATGGTCATCATCTCTAACGCTTCTTGCACAGTGACCACATGCTGCTGCTGCCAGGGCTGTCCTGCACAAATTTGACCATCCTCACCCACCTCATTGCGTGTTATTAAGCTGTAGAGATCATCCAACGGCCGTATCCGACCAAAAAACGGATCATCCCCATGCCAGGCAATTGGTAAACCAGGATTGGCATCAATCAATACACGATAAGGCCATTCCCAGGCTTGGTATTGGGGTGGTGGCGGTGGCCCAAAAGGGTTACACAACGGATAGGGGCCAAACACAACCGGTATAATCCCCAGTTCACCATAACGCCGCAGCAGGTCAGGGCGAATGACTGAATTATGTTCGATGCGATGACGCAGTTTGTTTGGCTGACCATTTAGCGCGGTTGCAATGCTGTTTTGAGCCTGTTCGACAGCCCGATCACCTATGGCATGAATAGCTGCTTGATGTCCACTTGCATGAACGGCCGTTACCAACGCATCCAATTCTTCCTGACCAAAAAAGAGATCGCCCTGCCCCGCGCCAGGTTGCAATTCGTAACTGAGGGCCGGCTTACCACAAGTACCACCATCGGTAAAAATCTTGACACCGCCGATACGCAGCATCTCGCCAGGGATATTTGTAGGTGGATATTTCTGCCACCAATCATCAAATGGTTCGCCACAGTTGTCAGTTGCCACGAGGTAGAGGCTGGTGCGAATGCGCAGTTGCCCATCGGCTTCAAACTTGTCCATTTCTTGCAAAAAATCTTCAACCACAAACATATCGCCGATAGTTGTGATGCCGTTTTCCAAGGCGATTTGCTGTACGTCTGACAAGCTCATATCAAAGTATTGCTCGGCATCATTAAACAAGTGGGTATGGGCGTCGACAAAACCGGTCATAAGCGTACGGCCGTTTAAATCCACTACAATCGTATACGCCGTTTGGGTCGCCAAAATCTCTGTATCGCTGCCCACAGCCGTGAGCAAATCACCCTTGATCGCCAATGCAGTCACCTGAGGATTTTGTTTGTCCAGTGTCAACACAGTGCCATTGTGGAAGATGATGTGCTGCTGCGGGCTGACGGTTGGATAGGGTGTGGGGGCTTGTGTCATGAGTGTGCAAGCTACGGCCGTTGGCAGCAATAACAACAGGAAAATAATTTTTACATGCATAATTGAACCTCACTATCTGTTTTTAAGGTTCAGTTTATATTTAAAATGTCCCGTTGTCTTGAGACGGCCGTCCTGTTTTGGTCAGGAACTTTGATAGATCTGGCAAACTTTACAATTTTCCAATCACTTCTTAACAATTTCTGAACAACTTTTCTGTATGCTTCTCAGTATCAAAGCGAAACAATAACTTCGCAAATATTGTAAACATTGATTTTGTAAAGGAGAATCAACAATGAAAAGTAAATGGACAAATCGTATTTTAGTCGGTGTTCTCACCGTATTCGTGTTGGTATTAGGGGTAACGGCCGTATTCGCCCAAACCCCCGACACATCAACCCCCGAATCTGCCCCCGAAACTGACACATTCGCCCAGCCAGGACGTGGTGGGCGCGGCGGTGCATTTGGCCAGCGTGGCATTGACAAAGGTGGCGACACCTATCTAGCAGACGCCCTCGGCATCACTGCTGAGGAATTAGATGCCGCCCAGGAAGCAGCCAACGTAGCAGCCATTGAACAAGCTGTTGAAGCTGGTTTGTTAACCCAAGAACAAGCTGACCGGATATTATCAGGTGAAGCATTAGGTATGCGTGGTTTTGGCTCTAAAGGTTTGGGCCACTTGGGCGCAGAGTCTGACGAAGCAGCAATCGACCACACCGCTTTATTAGCCGACGCACTCGGCATTACAGTTGATGAGCTGGATGCAGCCCGCGCCGAAGCCAAAGATGCCGCAATTGCCCAGGCAGTGGCCGACGGCACCATCACGCAAGAACAAGTTGAGCTCATGGAAGCACGCGCAGCCTTAAAAGATGTCATTGATGGCGAAGCGATCGTGGCCGATGTCTTGGATATCAGCGTCGAAGAGCTTCAAGCTGCCCGCCAAGACCGTGACAGTATGGCTCAATTGCTCGAGGATTCTGGCATGACTACAACCGAGTTTATGGAAGCGCTGCAAACAGCCTACGCTGATGCAGTAGCGCAAGCGGTCGCTGATGGCGTCATCAGCCAGGCACAAGCTGATCTGTTAAGCGAAAATGGTCTGGATGGCTTTCATGGCGCCGGTGGTAGAGGACATCATGGTCGTGGTTGATGTGGCGACGGCGGGGGTACCAGCCCACAAGGCAACCCGACAGGCAATAACGCCCCAACTATCACTACCGATAGTGTCTAATTAATCATTGAAGATCACAAAAACCACGGGTTGTGCCCGTGGTTTTTGTGATCCTGCCACCGCAACAATGCCATCTCAAATAAAATCGACTACAATTATTCGACACGAGACCAAGTGCTTTGTAAAGCAAGTTCTTTAAGGGGTTTGTAGGCACAGCTGAAGCGGTGAAGCGGCTGAAGCCGTTACTACAAACGCAAACAAATTTAGTTAATAAAGCACTAAGTGATACCATGACCAAAACAATTTTAGTTGTCGATGATACCGAAAGTTTACGTACTTTAGTAAAAAGTTATTTAACCCAGGAAGGGTTTCGTGTGGTAACTGCCGTAAACGGCCGTGAAGCATTATTCATAGCACGCCAGGAAAAACCAGATTTAATCTTGTTAGATTTGATGATGCCGGAGATGGGTGGCTATGATTTTATGCGTGTTTATAGTCGTGAAGCCGAGACCCCGATCATTTTGTTGACTGCCAAAATCGAAGAAAACGACAAAGTATTGGGTCTGGAATTGGGCGCAGACGATTATGTAACCAAACCATTTAGCATGCGTGAATTGGCGGCTCGTATCCGCGCTGTGCTGCGCCGCGGTGGCAAAACGACACCGGAGGCTGAAGTGCTGCGCGTAGGAGAGGTTGTCTTGGACAGAAACGGCCGTTATGTCAAAATCGCCGACCAAAATATAGACCTCACCCCCTCAGAATTCGATTTACTGGCCGCTTTAATGACAGCACCCGGGCGTGCCTATTCACGCATGGATCTGCTCGATTTATTGCAAGGGACAGCATTTGAAGGTTACGAACGTACTATCGATGTCCATATCCGCAATTTACGCAGCAAAATCGAACCAGATTCCAGCAATCCCATCTACGTCAAAACTGTCTACGGCGTCGGCTACCGTTTCGCCGCCGAAATATAAAAGCTAACAAGCTAACAACATGCGCTCACTCACGCTCAAACTCACACTCGCTTTCATTTTTGTTGGCCTGGCTGGCATCATTGTTGTTGCCTTGGTCGTGGGAAATCAAACCCAGCAAGGTGTCAATCAAATTATGGCGGATCGCTACCGGGACGAACTGCTTGAACGGCTAACACGCTATTACCAAGATAATGGTAGTTGGCAAGGCATTCGCACCAACCATCTTCGCGACGGTCAAAATAACCCTTGGGCAGAGTCTTTGGGACCTGTGCTGCTGACAGATACCAACGGGCGCATCATTCTTGGCGACAGGCAAAATCCATCCGGTTCACAAATATCGCGCTCTGAAACTGACAACATTATTCCCATCATTGTCGATGATAAAACCGTTGGTTACATCGCACTTCCCACCGCAAGAGAACGGCCGTTTCAACCCCAAGGCTCACCAGAAGAAACATTTCTATTACGTATGAGGCAAGCAATTTTCCTGGGCACACTCGGGGCCTTGCTGCTAGCAATCATCCTAGGGGCCTTGCTGGCACGCACCATCACACGGCCGATTAGAGCATTAACTACAGGCACGCAACGTGTCGCCGGGGGTGAACTAGGTTA
>CAYGMR010000067.1:14990-15788 GCA_964350725.1 uncultured Ardenticatenaceae bacterium
GTTATCAGGTTCCCGTGAAAACAGATGATGAAATCGGCGATCTAACCAAATCCTTTAACGCCATGAGCAACGAACTCGAAAAAGCCAACACGCAACGTCGCCAAATGACAGCCGACATCGCACATGATCTGCGCACCCCCCTCGCTGTCATCTTAGGCTATACTGAAGCCTTGAGTGATAGCAAATTAACCGGTTCGCCCGATATTTACACAGTCATGCACAATGAAGCCCAACTGCTTAATCATTTGATCGAGGATTTGCGCACGCTCTCATTAGCCGATGCAGGCGAACTACCCTTACAACGACAAGCGACACATCCAAACACCTTGCTCACGCGCACAGCCGCGGCACATGCAGGGCAGGCGGAGGAAAAAGAGATCAAGCTCAGCGTGCAAGCGGCGGATGATTTACCGACTATCTTAGTTGACCCAGAACGGATGGCACAAGTGTTGGGAAATTTGGTGGACAATGCGATCCAGCACACACCCGCAGGCGGAGAGATTCAGTTAACGGCCGTAGCCACGCCCCAAACCCTCCAAATCCAAGTCAGCGACAGCGGCAGTGGCATTCCCCCAGCAGACCTACCCCATATCTTTAGTCGTTTTTATCGCGGTGATAAATCACGCCAACAAGATGGTTCCTCTGGTCTGGGGCTGGCCATCGCCAAATCAATCATCGTCGCCCACGGCGGCACGATCGAAGCCACTTCAAGCCTGAGCCAAGGCACAACCTTTACTATCCAACTGCCGGCGAATTCTTAACCATAACCAAATATAAGCGTCTTTTTCATTGGAATTT